>CAJGDG010000032.1 GCA_904502095.1 uncultured Alphaproteobacteria bacterium | reverse complement strand
GAAATCTTTTCCGAGATAACAATAGAGTCTTCATAGTTATAACCGCGCCATGGCATAAACGCAACCAATACATTGCGACCCAATGCCAAGTCACCATAATTCATAGAAGAACCGTCAGCAATGATATCGCCCGCAGAAATACGGTCGCCAACCTTTACCAATGGTTTTTGGTGAATCAGTGTTTCACTGTTGGAACGTTCAAACTTTTCCAAGTTATAGATATCAACACCTGTCACAACATTGCGGCTGTTCATACATTTTACAACGATACGATTTGCATCAACCGATTCTACAACACCACTGTGTTTTGCAACCTTACCTGTGCGGGAATCGCGTGCAACTTCGCGTTCGATACCTGTACCAACCAATGGCGCTTGAACACGCAATAATGGAACGCCTTGGCGTTGCATGTTCGAACCCATCAAAGCACGGTTCGCGTCGTCGTTTTCAACGAACGGAATCAAACCTGTTGCAATAGATACTACCTGACGTGGTTCAACGTCGATTAAGTCAATTTCGTCTTTGGCAACCATTGTAAATTCGCCATCAACACGGGCTGTGACAGTTTCTTCTGCCAAAACGCCTTCTTTTGTTGTAGGCGTGTTACCCTGAGCAATTTTGTGACCTAATTCTTCGTCAGCAGTCAAATACACCATTTTGTCTGTGACACGACCGTTTTCAACAACATAGTATGGTGTTTCAATAAAGCCGTATGGATTCACACGCGCATAAGATGACAAGTGGTTAATCAAACCAATGTTTGCGCCTTCTGGGGTGTGAATTGGGCATAAACGACCATAGTGTGTTGGATGAACGTCGCGAACATCAATACCTGCGCGTTCACGATTCAATCCACCAGGTCCCAAAGCAGAAATCAAACGCTTGTGTTCCAATTCTGCCAATGGATTATATGCATCCATAAACTGAGACAACTGTGATGTACCCAAGAATTCAGACACCAATGACATCAATGGTTTTACATTGATAACATCTTGTGGTTGCATATTTGCAATATTTGGGCTGGACAAACTTTCACGAACCAAACGTTCAATGCGAACCATACCTGTACGGAAGTTTTGTTCCAACAATTCACCAACTGTGCGAACACGACGATTTGACAAGTTATCAATATCATCAACTGTATCTTTGCGGTCAATGATGTTTGTCAATGTCTTTAACACAGCCAAGAAGTCGCCCTTGGTCAACAGACGTTCGTCTTCTGGTTTTTTGCCAGAATCAATTTTCAAACGCTTGTTCATTTTGAAACGACCAACTGCAGACAAATCATAGTATGCAGGTTCAAAACCTTGGCGCATAAACAGATTGATTGCCGCTTCCAGTGTTGGACGTTCGCCCGGACGGATAATATTATAAATTTCGATTAACGCTTCTTCACGATTTGTTGTTTTGTCTGCAACCAAAGTATTGCGGATATGTGCGCTGATTGTCGCATTATCAATAGAAATCAAACTGATTTCTTTGACATTCATTTTATCCAAATCGTTCAATACTTCTTCGGTAATTTCTGTACCAGCAGGCATAACAACCTCGTCACCGGACATAATTGGGTCGAACAAATATTCACCAACCAAGGATTCTGGCAAGATACCAAATTCTTTGCTTTCCAGCAACTTTTTCATACGTTTGCCGTTCAAGCGGTCGCCTTTGGACGCGATAACTTTTTTATCTTTTGGATTAATCAAATCATAATTCAAACGATATTTATCCAAACCTTCAAAACTTGCCGTTTCGCCAGACCACAATTTGCCGTCAAATTTCAACGGAATTCTGTTATAGAACGCAGACAAGATTTCTGTATCTGACATACCGCGGATTGTTGTTTTGCGAGGTTCTGCCAACCATTTCTTTTCATCTTCGGCAGCAGGCAAACAACGCAACAGCACTGTGGCTGGAATCTTGCGACGACGGTCGATACGAACGTAAATTACCCCCTTGGATTCTTCGAAATCAATCCATGAACCATGTTCTGGAATAATGCGTGCGGTATATGTGATTGGATTTCCAGCAACTTTTGCTTCTTTGGTTGTTGCAAACACAACGCCCTGGGCACGATGCATCTGAGAAACGATAACACGTTCAACACCCGATGCGATAAAGCTGCCGCGTTCTGTCATTAACGGCACTTCGCCCATAAATATTTCTTGTTCTTTGATATCGCGCAAAGTCTT
>CAJGDG010000031.1 GCA_904502095.1 uncultured Alphaproteobacteria bacterium | reverse complement strand
CATAACATGTGTTTTAGGCATCTGACCAGCAGCATGTTGAAAACGTTGGTTCATTTGTTCTTTTTTCAAATCAGCCAATTTGCTTTCCAATGCTTCCATCGTCAAAGATTCATTTTTTACTTTCTTTTCTGCCATTTTTAGCTACCTTTTTTTTGCCCTGCCCCAGTTTCCTGGGGCTTTGCAATTTAATTAGTTCACTTTACGTTCTACAACTTTTGTTTTGACTGGCAGTTTTGCCGCCGCCAATGCAAATGCTTCGTATGCAACTTCTGGTTTTACACCATCTAATTCGAACATAATGCGACCTGGTTTAACACGGCAAATCCAATATTCAACCGCACCTTTACCTTTACCCATACGAACTTCGGCAGGTTTTTTGGTCACAGGAACATCTGGGAATATACGAATCCACAGTTTACCCATACGACGCATATGTCTTGTAATTGCACGACGTGCAGCTTCGATTTGACGCGCTGTCACACGTTCTGGTGACATAGCCTTCAATCCAAATGAACCGAACGCTAATTCGCTGCCACCTTTCGCAACACCGTGAATACGGCCTTTGTGCTGTTTGCGAAATTTAGTTTTCTTTGGCATTAACATAATACAAATCCTTAAATTTAATAATTTTTACATTATTATTTGTGCTTTCTTTCGCTGCTACCGGCATATTCTGCAGGTCTTGCCATTTCAGAAGCCAATTTTTCTTTATTAACAACATCGCCTGTGTAAATCCAAACTTTCACACCGATAACGCCGTATGTTGTTTTGGCTTGAATTGACGCATAGTCAATATCCGCACGCAATGTATGCAATGGAATACGACCTTCGCGGATTTGTTCGCTGCGCGCGATTTCTGCACCGTTTAAACGCCCACTGCACATAACTTTGATACCCTGAGCGCCTGCTTTCTGAGCATTTTGCACAGCCTTCTTCATTGCGCGTTTAAATGAAACACGACCTTCGATTTGCTGTGCAATGTTTTGCGCAACCAATTGCGCATTCAGGTCAGGACGGCGAACTTCGTAAATATTTACGACAACCTGGTCATTCTTTACCAGTTTCTTGATATCATTACGCAAAGCTTCGATATCAGCACCGTTCTTACCAATAATCATACCTGGTCTAGAGGTATGAATAGTCACAACCACCTTCTTAGCAAAACGTTCAATAACAACCTTTGCCAATCCAGCTTTCTTTAACTTTTTTTCAATAAATTTGCGAATTTTTACATCTTCTGCAACAAATGCAGCATAATCTTTTTTATTCGCAATCCAGCGTGAATCTGTGATTTTGTTAATAAATTCACGCAACGAAATTGGTGATACTTTCTGTCCCATTTCTTTTTCCCTTAAACTTTGTGGGGGCGTTCTTGAAGCGTTTCCGCTTTATTCAGGAATTTTCATTCCATACCGCCCACCAACTGCGTTATTATTTTGTTGTTTCTTTTTTTGCTGCCTTTTTCTCAGAAGGTGCCGCACCAGATTCCAAAACAATTGTCAAATTTGAAAATGGTTTCAAAATAGGACGTGCACTACCACGAGGCCCCGGCATAATGCGTTTCATAGTCAAAGCTTTGCCACACCAAATTTCTTTGACGAACAAAGTATCAACTGACAGATTTTTGTTGTGTTCTGCATTTGCAACCGCAGACAACAAAGTCTTTAACACTTCGCCAGATACGCGTTTCTTTGAAAATTTCAAGACATCAACAGCGCGTGCAACTGGTAAACCGCGAACCATATCGCAGACCAGATTCAGCTTCTGGTGGCTGACGCGTATCATTTTATTGAACGCGCGAACCTGATTTTCTTTAATTCCATATCTTGTAGTTGTCATAACTTTTTACCCTATATTATTTTTTGCCTGCTGCGGCTTTTTTATTTGCTGCATGACCTTTGAATGTACGTGTTGGTGCAAATTCACCCAATTTATGACCAATCATATCTTCTGTGATTGATACAGGGATAAATTTATTACCGTTGTGAACATCAAATGTCAACCCAACCATTGACGGCACAATTGTGCTGCCACGGGACCAGGTCTTAATTGGTTTGTGGTCATCTTTTTCAATCGCTACTGCTGTTTTTTTCAAAACAGAAGGATGAACATAAGGACCTTTCCATACTGAACGAGCCATCATTTACTCCGTTTATTTCTTATTATTTCTTTTTCGCCAAATGTCTGCTGCGAATAATCATCTTAGCAGTACGTTTATTGCTACGGGTACGATATCCCTTGGCTGGAATACCTGTACGTGATACAGGT
>CAJGDG010000030.1 GCA_904502095.1 uncultured Alphaproteobacteria bacterium | reverse complement strand
TAATCTAATAACAGATGGAAGGTCATAAAATGAAAATTAAAAAAGGCGACGAAGTCGTAGTTATTTCGGGAAAATACAAAGGCGTCAAAGGTAAAGTGCTGGAAGCGCGCCCAACAGAAGAACGTGTTGTGGTCGAAGGTGTCAATCGTCGTAAATGGCACATCAAACCAACACAGGAACAACCAGGTCATATCATTGACCGCGAAGCACCAATTCACGTATCAAACGTTGCGATTGTTGATCCAAAAACAAAAGCAGCAACACGTGTTGGCTATAAAGTCGAAGGTGGTAAAAAAGTTCGCGTTGCAAAAAAATCTGGGGCTGAAATATAATATAGGTAAATTGTTGCCCGCTGTTACGGGAACACAACATTAAGGAAAAAAGAAATGCAAAGCAGATTGCGTGAAATTTATGAAAAAGAAATTGTGCCAGAATTGGTAAAAGAATTTGGCTACAAAAATGCATTGGCGGTTCCAAAACTGACCAAAATTGTTTTGAATATGGGCGTTGGCGAAGCCGTATCCGATAAAAAGAAATTGGATGCAGCGGTTGCAGATTTGATGGCGATTGCCGCACAGAAACCTGTTGTGACACGTGCAAAAAAATCTATTGCAACATATCGTTTGCGTGAAGGTCAGCCAATCGGTACCAAGGTTACATTGCGTGGTAAAAGAATGTATGACTTCTTGGACAGATTGATCACAGTGGCATTGCCACGTGTAAAGGACTTCCGTGGTCTGTCTAAATCAAAATTTGATGGCCGTGGCAACTATGCGTTCGGTATCAAAGAACATTTAATTTTCCCTGAAATTTCTGTTGATAAAATTGATGCTATCCGTGGTATGGATGTTGTCATCGCAACAACAGCAAAGACAGATGATGAAGCACGTGCATTGCTGACCAAAATCGGCTTGCCATTGGTTTTGAAATAATTAAAAAAGGTTAAATAAAATGGCGAAATTAGCGTTAATTAATAAACAAAAAAAACGTGAAGTATTGGTCGCAAAACATGCAAAAAAACGCGCAGCTTTGAAAGCGCAAATGTCTGTTAATGCGTCACCAGAAGAAAGAATCGATGCAATGAAAAAATTGGCAAAATTGCCACGTAATGCAAACCCAACACGTTTGCGTAATCGTTGCAGCGTTACCGGCCGTTCACGTGGTTTCTCACGCTTGTTCGGTCTGTGTCGTCAACAGGTTCGTACAATGGCAAGTGAAGGTAAATTGCCAGGTGTACGTAAATCGAGTTGGTAAAATAAAGAACAATTCAACTGTGGACAATGCAGTTGTAGAAGACAGTATGGGACATTTTTGTCCCAACATGTTAAGGAGTAAAAAAGATGTCACTATCACACCCAATCGGCGATATGGTTACACGTATTCGTAATGGTCAGAATGCAGGTAAAGAAACAATCGTCGTACCAAACAGCAAATTGCGTCAAGCAGTTTTGACTGTATTAAAAGAAGAAGGTTTTATTACGGATTTCCGCGTAGAAGCAATCGATGAACATCGTTCAAATTTGGTTGTTGAATTGAAATATGTTGGCGGAAATGGCGCAATCCAGGAGATTTCTGTTGTTTCTAAACCTGGTCGTCGTGTATATTCAGGCAGTGCAAAAATGCCAAAAGTATTAAATGGTTTAGGTATTGCAGTCGTTTCTACACCAAATGGCGTTATGACGGATCACAAAGCCCGCTTGATGAATGTCGGTGGCGAAGTATTGTGCAAAGTTATCTAATATAGTGAGGATTAAGTTATGTCTCGTGCAGGAAAATATCCAGTTAAA
Source organism: uncultured Alphaproteobacteria bacterium (assembly GCA_904502095.1). Classification (GTDB taxonomy): domain Bacteria; phylum Pseudomonadota; class Alphaproteobacteria; order Rs-D84; family Rs-D84; genus Enterousia. The sequence continues at coordinate 727 of CAJGDG010000030.1, read as the reverse complement.
TTAAATGAAGGCGTATCTGTCGCGATTGTTGACAACGCTTTGGTGGTAAAAGGCCCAAAAGGTGAATTGAAATTGCCATTGGATACAAAAAATGCTGCTTTGGTTGATATTGTTATCGAAGAAGGGCAGGTTGTTATTAATCCAAAAGATGCCGAAGAAAAATCTTCACGTACTATGTGGGGCACAATGGCACGCAATATTCGCAATGCGGTAGAAGGTGTGTCCAAAGGTTTTGAAAAACCTATGTACATGAAAGGTGTTGGTTATAAAGCAGCCGTAAAAGGTAATCAATTGGTTTTGGTTGCAGGTTATTCTCATGATGTTGTTATGGACATCCCAGAGGGTTTGACCGTTGAAATGGGCGCTGCTGTAACTGAATTCACAGTTAAAGGTATGGATAAATGCTTGGTTGGTCAATTTGCGGACAAGATTCATAAGGTTCGTAAGGCAGATCCATATAAGGGTAAAGGTATCTTCTATAAGGGCGAAAAAATCCGTCGCAAAGAAGGTAAAAAGAAATAATAATTAACTTTGATTCCCGCTGTTACGGGAATCGTAAAAAAGGAAAAAGAAAATGTTGAAACATTTATCTACTGATGAAAGACGTACACTGGCAAATCGCGGTGCGTTGAAAAGAAAAAATCCTGGCCAGATTCGTCTGTCGGTTTTCCGTTCTGGACGTCATATCGAAGTTCAGGCAATTGATGATGTCAAAGGCCACACTGTT
>CAJGDG010000029.1 GCA_904502095.1 uncultured Alphaproteobacteria bacterium | reverse complement strand
GATGCATTTGTATTCACAACACCATTTGCCATAACTTGACGTGGGTACAAAATCTGAATACGACGCTGCGCTTGTTCAAAAAATGCAATCAATGCAACAATACCAACAACGAACGCAACGACCAACGCAATCATAGCAGGTGAAATCTGACCAACCGAACCCAAAGATATCAATTGTGCGATACCCCCTGGAACTTCGGCAATAATACCCGCAAAGATTAACAAAGATGCACCCTGCCCGATACCACGCGCAGTGATTTGTTCCGCCAACCACATGACGAATACCGTACCACCAACCAACGCAATAATCGCAGACATTTCAAACGCGAATCCTGGGTTAACAACGGCAGACACACCATTAACAGGTGCCATCGCTTCCAACCCACGGACAACGGCCCAACCTTGAACAACCGCCAACAACACCGCCAAATAGCGTGTATATTGGTTAATTTTCACACGGCCTGATTCGCCTTCTTTACGCAATTCCCCCAAGGATTTACTGGTTGCACTTAACAACTGTAATACGATAGAAGCCGAGATGTATGGAAAAATGTTCAATGCCAAAACGGACATACGTGACAACGAACCACCACTGAACATATCAAACATCCCCATCATACCATTGTCACCCTGAAACAGATGCAGTACGGCGGATGCATTAACACCCGGCAATGGTATAAACGAACCAATACGATAAACAATCAGTGCCCCCAAAGTGAACATTATGCGTTTCTGCAAATCACTAAGGTTACCAAAAAAGTCCTTTAAGAATTTCATGAGTAAAATCTTTTAAACGTTATAGGGCATAAGATCAAAAGAATCATATGCCCTGATTATCAAATTAATTGTTTTTGATAGAACCACCGGCTTTTACAATCGCGACTTCTGCTGTCTTTGACCATTTGTCTGCAACAACATTAACGGCTGTCTTGATTTCACCTTTGGCCAAAACTTTCAAACCATCCAATTTGCGATTAATGATTTTTGCAGCAAACAAAGAATCAATTGTGATTTCTTTGGATGCATCAATTTTACCTGCCGCGATGAATTTTTCAATATCGCCCAAGTTAATTGTTACATATTCTTTTGCAAATGGGTTGTTAAAGCCAAATTTTGGGAAACGACGCAAAATTGGCATCTGTCCACCTTGGAAAGTTGCTTGTTTGCGTGAACCGCTGCGTGCTTTTTGACCTTTGTGACCACGGCCTGCTGTTTTACCAGAACCGGAACCAATACCACGGCCAACACGCGTTGCATTTTGACGTGCGCCAAAATTATCCATCAATGCATTTAATTTCATTTTATTTTCCTTTTTGTCCTATAACTATTTATTAGATAGTTCTTTGTCGCATATAAACAAGTACCTGTTTACATACTCGGTTTATTTTTTATTAAGCAACAACTTCTACCAAGTGAGATACTTTGGCAATCATGCCACGTACAGATTCAGAATCTGTAACTTCCTTGGTTTTACCAACACGCCCCAAGCCCAACGCTTTCACGATTTTGACTTGTGCTTCTGGACGACCAATTGTGCTTCTAACTTGTTTTACAATTATTTTTGCCATAATTCAAACTCCGTATTCTTATCCTTGCCCAGATTATTTATCTTCTGTTGCAACTTCTAATTTTTTACCATCACGACCAGCGATGATTTCTGCAACTGTTTTGCCACTACGCGCAGCCACTGTCTTTGGAGAATTCATTTTATTGAACTCCAAGAACGCAGCACGAATCATATTGTTTGGATTATTTGACCCCTGTGACTTAACAACAACGTCCTGCACGCCCAAGCATTCAAACACCGCACGCAACGCACCACCAGCAATGATACCAGTACCTGGAACAGCACTGCGTACAACCAATTTGCTGGCACCATATTTTGCAGCACTGTCATGATGCAATGTACGACCTTCCTTCAGAGGCACACGAATCATTTTTGCTTTTGCTGCTTTTGTTGCTTTTTGTACAGCAGATTGTACTTCCAACGCTTTACCTTTACCGAAACCTACGCGACCTGCTTTGTCCCCAACAACAACCAATGCCGAGAAAGACATATTGCGACCGCCCTTAACAGTCTTGGATACACGGTTGATAGAAACTAATTTGTCTACCAAGTTATCCGTCTGTAATTTTTTATCATCAAAACGTGCCATTATAATACTCCGTCTTATTCAAATTATATTCTAACGCCACCAGCGCGGATTGCTTCGCACAGTGCCTTTACACGACCATGATAGCGATAGCCGCCACGATCAAAATAACAATTGTCAGCAATTTTTGCAGCAACTACGCGTTCTGCAAATGCTTTACCAACCAGTTCAGCACCAGCAACATTCCAACCTTGTCCTGCAAAACCTTTTTCTTTGGATGATGCAGCACAAATTGTGTGTCCTTTGGTGTCATCAATCGCCTGAACTTCGATATGGCGTCCAGAACGGAAAACTGACAGACGAATCTTGCCAGGATTTTTTCTTTTCAACGCACCGCGATTTGCCAATGTGCGTCTTTCTTCTGTAGACAAATGTTTCAACATTTTATTTTTCCCTTTTTTCCGATTTCCGTAACAGCGGAAACCAAAGTTAATTATTATTTCTTCTTACCCTCTTTGCGGCGGATTCTTTCGCCCTTATAGAAGATACCTTTGCCCTTATATGGATCCGCTTTACGAACTTTGTGAATCTT
>CAJGDG010000028.1 GCA_904502095.1 uncultured Alphaproteobacteria bacterium | reverse complement strand
TGTTTTCAGAATTATAATCCGGCGTTAAGTCGTTGAAATAAGTCTGATAAGCGGGTTTTGTGCAGACTAAAAACAGGTAGAAAAAAGAAAGAGAATTTTGAATGCCAACAGTAAACCAACTGATTCGGAAACCTCGTAAAAAAGTCGTTGTAAAAAGTACAGCGCCTGACATGATGGAAAACCCACAGAAACGTGGCGTTTGCACTCGTGTTTATACGACAACACCGAAAAAACCTAACTCGGCGCAGCGTAAGGTTGCCCGTGTAAAACTGGCTAATGGCCGCGAAGTAACTGCTTATATTCCTGGGGAAGGTCATAACTTGCAGGAACACAGCGTTGTTATGATTCGTGGTGGTCGTGTAAAGGACTTGCCTGGTGTTAAGTATCATATCATCCGTGGTGTATTAGATACCAAGGGTGTAGATGCAAGAAAACAAGGTCGTTCTTTGTATGGTGCCAAAACAAAGAAATAATAATAAGTTAACCACACGCATGTAATGTGCGTGAGTAATCTGTTCAAAAAACAGGTGAAGCGAAAAAAGGAAAAGAAAATGTCAAGACGTAAAGCTGCAACAAAGCGCGAAATTTTGCCAGATTCCAAATATCATAATCTGGTTGTTGCAAAATTGATTAATAACATTATGTGGGACGGCAAGAAGGAAGTTGCTGAAAATATTGTATATGGTGCAATGAGCAAATTGAAATCAGTTGCCAAAGATGGTGATGAGTTGGCTGCTACATTGGAAGCGATTGATGCATTAAAGCCTTCTGTAGAAGTAAAAGGTCGTCGTGTTGGTGGTGCAACATATCAGGTTCCTGTTGAAGTAAGACCTGCGCGTCAGCAGACAATGGCTATTCGTTGGGCAGTTATGTTCGCACGCAAACGTGGTGAACGCACAATGACAGACAGATTGTTCGGTGAATTACGTGATGCACTGAACGGTCAGGGTGGCGCATTTAAAAAGAAAATCGATACACATAAAATGGCAGAAGCAAATAAAGCATTTGCTCACTTCCGTTGGTAATAAATACAAAAGCAAAGGAAAGACAATATGTCAGTTGGAAAAACCGCACCTTTACATATGTACCGCAATATCGGCATTATGGCCCATATTGACGCGGGTAAAACAACAACTTCGGAACGTATTTTGTTCTATACAGGTAAAACATATAAAATTGGTGAAGTGCACGATGGTGGCGCAACCATGGACTGGATGGAACAAGAACAAGAACGTGGTATTACAATTACTTCTGCTGCGACAACATGTTTCTGGCGCGATCATCGTATTAACTTGATTGACACACCGGGGCACGTTGACTTTACAATGGAAGTAGAACGTTCTTTGCGCGTATTGGACGGCGCGGTTGCTGTATTTGAATCTGTATCTGGCGTTCAGCCACAGACGGAAACAGTATGGCGTCAGGCAGACCGTTATGCGGTTCCTCGTATTTGCTTTATTAATAAAATGGATCGTATCGGTGGTAATTTCTTCCGTTGTGTGGATATGATTCGTGAACGTTTGGGTGCAAATCCATTGGTTTTGAATTTCCCGATTGGTGCAGAATCCGATTTCCGCGGTGTTGTTGATGTCGTAGAAATGAAGGGCATTGTTTGGGAAGATGATATGGGTAAAGAACCACATATTGTCGAAATTCCAGAAGAATTGAAAGAAAAAGCCCAAGAATTACACGAAAAATTGATTGAAGAAGTTGTGACGCTGGACGATGAAATCATGGAAGCCTATATGGAAGGCACTGTTCCAGATACTGCAACGATTAAAAAATTGATCCGCAAAGGTACAATTGGTCAGAACTTTAACCCTGTATTGTGTGGTACTGCGTTTAAAAACAAGGGTGTTCAGCCATTGTTGGATGCGATTGTTGACTATTTGCCAAGTCCATTGGATATTCCAGCTATTCAGGGTACAAAAATGGACGGCGAAACAGCTGATGAACGCAAACCTGATGCAAAAGAACCATTCAGTGCTTTGGCATTTAAGGTTGCAAATGACCCATTTGTAGGAAACTTGATGTTTATCCGTATTTATTCGGGTAAATTGCAATCTGGTTCATATATCTATAATTCTAATCGTGATAAACGTGAACGCGTTGGTCGTATGTTGTTGATGCATTCTAATAATCGTGAAGAAATCAAAGAAGCATCAGCTGGTGACATTATCACATTGGTTGGTATGAAAGAAACAATCACAGGTGATACACTGTGTGATGAATCTAATCCAATCTTGTTGGAATCTATCCATGTTCCAGAGCCGGTTATGAGCATCGCAGTTGAACCAAAAACAAAGGCTGATATCGAAAAGATGTCTTTGGGTCTGCAGGCATTGGCCAAAGAAGATCCTTCGTTCCGTGTATCTGTTGACGAAGAATCTGGTCAGACTATTTTGTCTGGTGTTGGTGAATTGCACTTGGAAATTTTGGTTGACCGCTTGTTGCGTGAATTCAAGGTTGATGTTAATGTTGGTGAACCACGTATTGCGTATCGTGAAACATTCCGTAAACCAATCACAGAAGAATACACACATAAAAAACAGTCTGGTGGTTCAGGTCAGTACGCCCAGGTAAAGATTGAATTCGAACCTTTGGAACCAGGGCAGGGCTATGAATTTGAAAACAAGATTGTTGGTGGTGCGATTCCAAAAGAATACATCCCAGGTGTTGAAAAGGGTTTGAAGATAGCACAACAAACAGGTGTTTTGATTGGCTATCCAACAGTAGATTTCAAGGCTACATTAGTAGATGGTAAGTATCACGAAGTTGACTCTAATGTATTGTGCTTTGAAATTGCGGCACGCGCTT
>CAJGDG010000027.1 GCA_904502095.1 uncultured Alphaproteobacteria bacterium | reverse complement strand
TTACAGATGCACCGTTGTTGGCGAGTGTAGTGTACAAAAGTTACATGAACGAGCCAACAACAAGCAGATGTGACGTTATATTAAATTTATTTACCCTTTGTTGCGGAACCAGCAACTACAACGCGTTTCCCCTTGCGTGTACGAGCATTTGTCTGGGTACGCTGACCACGAACCGGCAAGCGGTTACGATGACGAATACCACGGTATGCTTTCAAGTCCTGCAAACGTTTGATGTTCATTGTAACTTCGCGACGAACATCACCTTCTACTTTAAAGTTATCTTCGATATAATTAGAAATTTTGATAACATCCTCGTCTGTCAAATCCTTTGCGCGCAAACCGTCTTTCAATTTCAACGCTTCACAAATCTGAGCAGCCTTGGCTGGCCCAATACCGTGAATATATTGCAACGCAATTTCAATGCGTTTTTCTGTCGGAATGTTAACACCTGCTATACGTGCCATTTTTCTTTTTCCTTTTTATTTTACTTCGAAACACAAAGTCCACCCTGTGTTCCATACCCAAACCCACTTTTGATGGGCTATTTACTTTTGCGGAATAATTTTATAATAATCCACGCAAAAGTCAAATCTTGTTTTGCCCCCACAGAATTAACCGCGGAAACGACCTTTCTTTTGTGCTTTTTTCACAACACCACTGTATTGCTTTGCAACCAAGTATGACTGAACCTGATTTACAGTATCCAATACAACACCCGCCACAATCAAAACACTGGTTCCACCAATCATCAAAGGCATACCAACATGTGTATTCAAGATAATTGGCAACACACAAACAACTATCAGATACGCAACGCCAATCGCTGTTGTGCGCGATACAACATTGTCTAAATATTTAATTGTTTGTTCACCTGGACGAACGCCTGGGACATAGCCACCCGCATTTTTCAGATTATTGCTGGTTTCTTCTGAATTAAAGACAACCGCAGTCTGGAAATATGCAAAGAACGCAATCAATACAGTAAACATGATGATATAAGACCATGTTCCGTATGTAAAGAATCCCATAATTGTCTGAACTGTTAAGTTTTCACTTTGAACAAAGCGTTGAATAAACGCAGGCAACATCATAATAGACGATGCAAATACCGGTCCCATAACGCCAGACATATTAACCTTGATTGGCAAATAAGATGCGTTTGTGTTCATAACACCGTTTGCCATAACCTGACGTGGATACAGAATTTGAATCCGACGCTGCGCCTGTTCAAAGAACGCAATCAATGCGATAATACCAACAACAAACGCAACGATTAACGCAATCATCGCAGGCGAAATCTGACCAACAGACCCCAGAGATATAACCTGTGCGATACCACCTGGAACCTCTGCAATAATACCCGCAAAGATTAATAACGATGCGCCCTGCCCGATACCGCGTGCAGTAATCTGTTCTGCCAACCACATGACAAATACAGTACCACCAACCAACGCGATAATCGCAGACAATTCAAATGCAAAACCTGGATTTACAACCGCCGCGACACCATTAACAGGTGCCATCATTTCCAACCCACGAATAACAGCCCATCCTTGAACAACAGCCAAGAACACAGCCAAATAACGTGTATATTGGTTAATTTTCATACGGCCAGATTCGCCTTCTTTACGCAAATCGCCCAATGATTTACTTGTTGCGCTTAACAATTGCAAAACGATAGATGCCGAAATATATGGGAAAATGTTTAATGCCAAAACAGACATACGCGACAATGAACCACCGCTGAACATATCAAACATTCCCATCATTCCATTATCACCCTGGAACAAATGCAATACAGCCGACGCATTTACCCCCGGCAATGGAATAAACGACCCAATACGATAAACAATCAGTGCACCCAATGTGAACAAAATGCGTCTCTGCAAATCACTCAGGTCACCGAAAAAGCGCTTTAAGAAATTCATTTGAACAACTTTTAACCGTTATCAGGCACCCGATATAAAAACCAGATGCCCGAATTTGTTTGTGTGATTAGTTATTTTTAATAGAACCACCTGCTTTTACAATTGCTGCTTCGGCCGCTTTTGACCATTTATCTGCAACAATGTTAACAGACGATTTGATTTCACCGTCAGCCAAAACTTTCAAGCCGTCCAATTTACGGTTGATAACTTTTGCAGCCAACAAAGAATCAATTGTAATAACTTCTTTTGCGTTGATTTTACCACTTGCGATGAATTTTTCGATATCACCTAAATTGATTGTGACATATTCTTTTGCAAATGGGTTATTGAAACCAAATTTTGGGAAACGACGCAAAATTGGCATCTGACCACCCTGGAATGTCGCCTGCTTGCGTGAACCACTGCGTGCTTTTTGACCTTTGTGACCACGACCAGCTGTCTTACCAGAACCAGAACCCATACCACGACCAACGCGTGACGCATTCTGACGCGCACCAAAATTATCCATCAATGCATTTAATTTCATTTCTTTTTTCCTTTTGTCCTATAACTACCTATGTAGTTCTTTGTCGCACGAAAACAAGTATTATTTTCGTACTCGGTTTAATTTATTTTTATTAAGCAACAACTTCTACCAAGTGAGAAACCTTGGCAATCATGCCGCGTACAGATTCAGAATCTGTGATTTCTTTGGTTTTACCGATACGGCCCAAGCCCAATGCTTTTACAATTTTGACTTGTGCTTCTGGGCGACCGATAGTACTTTTAACTTGTTTTACAACTATTTTAGCCATAATTCAAACTCCTATTTATCTTTTGCCCAGATTATTTATCTTCTGTTGCAACTTCTAATTTTTTACCATCACGACCAGCGATGATTTCTGCAACTGTTTTGCCACGACGCGCAGC
>CAJGDG010000026.1 GCA_904502095.1 uncultured Alphaproteobacteria bacterium | reverse complement strand
TCGTGGGGTTTTGCCATGTTCTTGTTGTAATAGTAAACATTCTGACTTGTTGGGCGAAGCCACGGCAAGTTGTTGCGTTGGGTGCAAGACAGGCGACATTTTCAGTCATAACGGAAAGTATTGTTATATTCGAAACTGGAACAAGTTGACTAAGGCCGGAAATCCAACAAAAGTAAAATATATTTCATTACTAAGGGGCAAAAAATGAGTAAGTTTGAATCTGCATTCGGTGGCTATAAGTTGATATATGTTTTTCGTATGCCGTACAAAGACCATGAGGGTGCATTAAAGGTCGGTGAGGCCACAGTGTATACAGATGATGCCCCAGAATCATTGCAACCAGATTGTCTGCAGTTACAACAGGCGGCCAACAAGCGTATCAAACAATATACGCAAGCGGCAGGCTCTCGTTATGAGTTATTATATACAGAATTGGCGATTACTGACAAAGGCAAAGGGTTTTCTGACCATGATGTGCATAAAGTGTTAGACCGTTCAAATATTAGACGTAAAAAGTTGGATGGTGCGAAAGAATGGTTTATAACAGAATTGGGTGTTGTAAAAAATGCGATTGCAGCGGTCAAAGCTGGTCGTCATTCGCTAAATCCAAATGAGGTTATATCAGATTGTACACCAATTTCTTTACGTGACGAACAAAAAGATGCAGTAAAAAAGACAATCAAACGTTTCAAGTCTGGTCATAATCGTATGCTGTGGTACGCCAAGATGCGTTTTGGTAAAACTTTGACTGCAATGTCACTGGTCAAAGAAATGGAGTTCAAACGTACCATCATCATCACCCATAGACCAGTGGTTAAAGATGGTTGGTTCGATGATTTCAAAAAGCTGTTCTGTGATAAGCGTGACGAATATAAGTTTGCATCCCGTACCGTTGGGGAAAAGTTTGAAGACGTAGAACGTGATGCAAAACATAATCGTTGTAAATATCTATACTTTGCATCAATCCAGGATTTGCGTGGTGCCGAGGCTGTAGGTGGAAACTTTGATAAAAACAACGCCATATTCAATACAGATTGGGACCTGGTTATCATTGACGAAGCACACGAGGGCACACAGACCGATTTGGGTAAAAAGATTGAAGAGCTGTTGGTAAAAGAAAAAACTCATCTATTGCAGTTGTCTGGTACACCATTCAATCTGTTGGAAAACGTTGATGAAGATGAGGTTTACACCTGGGATTACATTATGGAACAGCGTGCAAAAGCCGATTGGTATAAAAATCATATTGGTGAACCGAATCCATATGCTGGGCTGCCTAAAATGCATATCTTTACATATGATATGAGTGAGGTTGCCGGTGGACAATACGCAGAATTTACAGAGGATAAATATTTCAACTTTTCAGAATTTTTCAAGACGGACCAAAACGGCAATTTTGTTCACCATGATGCTGTGCGTGGTTTCCTGGACCGATTGGTTGTAGAAAACAATAACAGCAATTATCCATTTTCGACCCAGGAATACAGGGACAATTTCAGACATTCATTATGGATGGTGCCTGGGGTCAAGGCAGCCAAAGCATTAAGCAAGATGCTGCACGACCATCCCGTATTCCAAAACTTCAATATTGCCAATGTTGCAGGCGATGGGGACGAAGAAAAGAATTTCAAAGATGCAATGGAAGAAGTGCGTGCTGCAATTACAGACCAACCGCATCGTGCATATTCTATAACCCTGTCTTGTGGACGTTTGACAACGGGGGTAACTGTTCCCGAATGGACGGCTGTCTTTATGATGGCCGGGGCTAATTCAACGGCTGCATCAACATATATGCAAACAATCTTTCGTGTTCAATCGTCTGCCAATATAAACGGCCGTATCAAGGAAAACTGTTTCGTATTTGATTTTGCCCCAGACCGTACATTGAAATGTGTTGCAGATTCAGTAAAGGTTTCAACACGTGCTGGCAAAACCAAATTGACTGACCGACGGATTATGGAAGATTTATTGGAATTTTGTCCGATTATTTCCATCAGTGGTTCCAAAATGAATCCATATAACGTAAATGGTATGTTGGAACAGCTGAAACGTGCATATATTGACCGTATTGTTCGTAATGGATTCGAAGACCCGAACCTTTTCAACAATTACATGTTATTGCAACTGGATAAATCTGCGGTTGAAAAGTTTGATGCATTGGGCAAGTTGGTTGGCGGAACGGGTTCTAAAAAGAATGAAACAGAAAAAAATAGAGAGGTAATTCTGGCAGACAATGGTATGAATCCCGATGCTGGTAAACAGGCCGACCCAGACGAACCAAAACCAGAATTGTCTGATGAAGAAAAAGACCGTCTGGAAAAATTGAAAGAAGCAAAATCAAAACGTGAAAAGGCATTAAAGGCACTAAAGGGTGTTGCAATCCGTATACCAATGTTGATTTATGGTGCGGATATTGATGTAAATACTGATATCGATATGGAAACCTTTGTTGATATGGTTGACCAAAAATCATGGGACGAATTTATGCCCAGCGGTATTGATAAACAGGTATTCAAACAGTTTATTCCATATTTTGACCGTGATGCATTTATTGGTGCCGGCAAGGAAATCAGACAGCGTATCAAACGTGCAGACCGTATGGAACCAACAACACGAACACGCTTTATCACCGCACTGTTTTCAACGTTCAAGAATCCGGACAAAGAAACCGTATTGACCCCGTGGCGTGTGGTAAATATGCATATGGGTGATTGCGTTGGTGGATATAATTTCTATGATATTGAATACAAACATCCAATCCCAGATACCGAAGATGTCAGATATATGGATATTCCAGAGGTCACCGATGCTGTATTTGGGCCCGAAGATACCAAAATACTGGAAATCAACTCAAAGTCCGGGCTGTATCCACTGTATGTGACCTATACGATATGGCGTAGACGTTGTGCAGAACGTGGTATTGATATAACCCAGTTGATTGATAATGATGAACTGCATAAACTTGCCGTGGATATTTGGGACGAAGTACTGCAAAAGAATGTATATATCATCTGCAAAACCCAAATGGCGAAAAGTATCACGCAACGTACCCTGTGTGGTTATCGTGACGGAATAAAAATCAATGGACATGCGTTTGAAAATCTTGTTACCATGATAAAGGACGGCAAGGCACAAAAGTTCATTGAAAAAGCTAAGACAGGTTCAACATATAACGCCCGAAACAAGGAAACTAACATGAAGTTCAGTGCAGTAGTCGGGAACCCTCCATATCAAGAAACCAAGGACAATACAAGTGATAGTCCTGTATATCACCTGTTTATGGATGTTGCGTTTCAGTTGAGTAAAAAGGTCTCGTTTATTACACCGGCCAGATATTTGTTTAATGCAGGAAAAACACCAAAAGAATGGAATAAAAAAGTATTGAACGATGAACATATGAAGGTCGTGTGGTACAAAAGCAAAAGTACGGACGTGTTCCCACATGTGGATATCAAAGGCGGTGTAGCAGTCATGTTTAGAGATACCGATAAGGATTTTGGCAAATTAGGGGTCTTTACGTCATTTGAAGAGCTTGATGGTATTTGTAAAAAAGTAATTGAACATCAAAATTTTGAGTCTGTTGAAGATATTATCTTTTTGCAAAATAAATTTGATTTATCCAGGTTGTATGCGGATTATCCAAGCTATAAGGCACTGGTTGGGAGTAATGGAAAAGAAAAACGTTTGACTACATCTATATTTGAAACGTTGAATATATTTTCTGTAAAGCAACCGGAAGACAAAGCTGTGCAGATTTTAGGATTGATAAACAATAATAGGTTGTACAGATGGTGTCCAGAGAAGTTTATTGAACAACATGAAAATCTGAATAAGTACAAAGTGGTTATACCAAAGAGTAACGGCTCTGGTGCGTTAGGTGAAGTGCTTTCTACACCCCTTATCGGGGAACCCCTTATCGGGTATACACAATCATTTATAAGTATTGGTGCGTTTGATAAGCAGAAAGAGGCGGAAGCTGCTTTAAAGTACGTAAAGTCCAAATTTGCTAGGGTTATGCTGGGGATATTAAAGGTAACGCAGGACAACAATAAGGAAACATGGAAGTATGTGCCTCTACAAGACTTTACGGAAAATTCTGATATTGATTGGACTAAGTCTGTGGCAGATATTGACAAGCAACTATATGCCAAGTATGGCTTGAGCCAGGAAGAAATTGACTTTATCGAAACCAAAGTAAAACCGATGGAATAAGGGGATGAATATGAAACTGCGTAATATTTTGATGTTTGGATTGGGGGCGTTAATGTTGGCCGGGTGTTCTGAACCTGCACCGGAATGTTGGTCGCCATCGGTCAAAAGTTTATTGAAAGACATTGCCAAAGAAAGCTACAAGAAAGAAATTGTTGGTCTTGAAGAAATTGTAGAGATGGAGGTTTTTACCAATGTTACCCCACAACGTCGGGCATGTTCTGCCAAACTGGTAACCAAATATAATGAAAAAGAAGGAACATATCAGTATTTTGAGGTAGATTATGTTGTCCGAACCATCCGTGGCGAAAAT
>CAJGDG010000025.1 GCA_904502095.1 uncultured Alphaproteobacteria bacterium | reverse complement strand
TTGATACGAACAATCCACAAACCACGAAATTCGCGTTTTTTAACACGACGATCGCGATATGCATACTGTCCTGCTTTTTCTGTTTTTTCACGTGCTGCGCGATATGTTGAGTGATGACGGCCCAAATAACCTTTGGCGCGCGCCAAAATCTTGTTATGTTTTTGTTTTACGGTTGTTCCGCGTTTTACTCTTGCCATGACCAATTACCCCCTTAATTATTTCAAACCATATGGGGCCAGGATTTTTGCCTGTCCGACCATGTTATCGTTCAAATACTGTGGCTTTGCACCTGCCTTGTTTGCACGAGCAGATTTTTTGCGCAACAGTTTCTTGTGAGAGTTGCGTGCAACGCGGATTTTGCCGGTTGCGGTCATAGACGCACGTTTTTTCAAGTACGACTTTGTTTTTAATTTTGGCATTTTATATCCTCTTTGTTTATTTAGATAAATATCAGCCTGATGGCAATGCCTTGCCATTTCGACCGACATTATTTTGGCATAAATAAATGAAAAATCAAGTTTTTATTGAATATCCATTTTTTTCGGGTTAAAGTTAGGAAACAAATGAGCCAAATAAACAAAATATCTTCCAAAATATACCCTTTGATAAAGGCGGTTGCATCCGCCGCTGTTTTGCCGGTTTTGTTTATATACATTATGATTGCAAAACCAGATTATCATTTTATGAACGCATTATCACATGTTGTAGTACCAACAGCACAATGGATTGGAGATATTATCACATGGCCTTTTCGTGCAGTTGTAAATTCTGTTGAAAATATTGCAGAATTATCTAATTTGCGCGCCGAAAATGAAGAATTACGCGCAGCACTGGACAGCGCATTAATTAACAAGAACGCGTGTGAAGTCGCAATCTTAGAAAATAAAAAATTAAAGCGGGAATTAAATATTGTTTCCACACAACCGCGCGATGCTGTTATTGCAGATGTTGTTTTTGATAACAGCGCGCTGGGACACAACACTTTCTTAATTAATCGTGGGGCGACCGACAATATTGGGGCTGGGATGGTTGTCACCAGTACCGATTTACAAATGGCAGGGGTTGTTATTGATGTCGCAACAAATTTTTCACGCGTTCGCGCACTGACAGATTCTGATACAAATATTGCTGTGCGCGTTGTAGGGTCCGAAGTATACGGCTTTTTAACCGGAAATGGTTCAAAATACCCAACATTTGGATTTTTTAGTGATCCTGAATTTCAACCATCAGACGGAATTAAACTGGTCACCAGCAATATTTCTGGTGTTTTACCTGCCGGCATCATAGTTGGCGAAATAGTTGATGGAACAGATATAAAAGTTTTACAACCATCTGCACTGTCACGCGTAATGGTTTTAAAATTTGATACACACAAAAACGAATACAGATGAAACAAAAACTGATTGATTTTTTACGCATCAGCTTTCCCTTTTTGTTGACAATTGGGCTGTGGCGTTTGTCTGTACCTTTTTGGAATCCTGCAGGTTTACTGGCTTTTATTCCTATGTTTTTTTGCACCTTTATAAAACCAACAAATTGGTTTTTGATTTTTTCGATATTTATGTGTATCGCGATTGATTATAAATTTGAAACAGTTTGTTTTTGGTTGGCTGTGTACTGTTTGTTTTATGCCGTTAATAGTTTTCAAAACTTTATTGATATCACACGGATGGATTTAAACGGATTGTTGGCTTTTATTGTTTTTTTTGGGTCGTCTGTATTTATCCAGGTGATTTGCGATTTTTCTTTTTTAAATTTGCTGCGTGGTGTGTGGCTGGTGCTGTGGGCTGGCGCGCTTTATGTTCCATTAACAAAACTTATACAAAGGGTGCAAAATGATTGATAAAGAAGTTTCTCGCACCTTTGATAGACGCAGCGCACTGTTTTTAACAGGCGGGGCGATACTGACATCTGTACTGGTGTTGCGTATGCTGCAAATGCAATTATTTAATTATCGTGATTATAAAAGAAAAAGCGAAAACAATTCGTTTCGTATACAAATAAATATGCCAGAGCGCGGTAAAATATTATCCCGTGGTGACACACCTATTTCGCACGATATGCCAATTTACAGAATCTATATTATCCCAGAAGAAGCCCAGGATATAAACGCGCTGGTTGATATTGTTGCCAAAGATTTAAATTTAAAACAAAAAAAGATTGATAAAATTCGTGCCAAAATAAAAAAACAAATGAAATTTCAGCCGGTACTGGTCAGCGAAAATACAAACTGGGAAAAACTGGCAAAATTGCAGGCAAAAAATTTATCGGGACTGCATGTAGAAAGCGGATATGCCCGTGTATATGAACTGGGACCCGCAGGGGCACAAATCTTTGGTTATGTTGGTGACCCAGCAAAATCTGTTCCAAATGCGCCATTTTTAACAACAGGTATAACCGGGTTAGAAAAAAGATTTAACCATGAAATAAAGGGTTTGGCCGGACAAACTGTAATGATTACAAATGCGGTCGGACGCATCACCGGCGAAGACAAAACACAATATATATCACCAATTATTGGTGATGACTTAAAAACAACTATTAACGACGGTATACAGCGCACATTGTATGATGCGCTGACACAACACAGGTCAGGGTGTGGGGTTGTATTAGATATTGAAACCGGTGATATATTGGCGATGGTGTCAGCACCCAGTTTTGACCCGAATTTATTCAGACAAGACGACGGCGAAGAATATATAAACAATCTGCGCAAAGACATCGCTAAACCTTTTATGAATAAAGCGATCGAGGGATTATATCCACCTGGTTCTACATTTAAAATCGTCGTTGCACTGGCGGGATTAGAATCTGGTGCAATTACCGAAAAAGAAAAGATTTTTTGTCCGGGATATTGGGATTATGGCGACAGAAGATATCACTGCTGGGAAGACAAAGGTCATCATTGGGTCGATTTAGCAGGCGCACTGAAACATTCTTGCGACATATACTTTTATCAAATAGCGTTGCGTATCGGTATTGATGCGATAAAAGAAATGGCTATTAAACTGGGACTGACCGAAAAATATATGGACGATATATTGGCGCGTGAAATGGGCGGGGTTATGCCTGACAGATATTGGAAGGAAAAACAAATTGGTGCCCGTTGGGTTCATGGAGATACTATTATTTCAGGTATTGGTCAGGGATTTATATTGGCAAACTGTTTACAATTGGCTGTTATGATGGCACGCACATCGTCTAATAAAAACATAGTACCAAGATTAATTGATAACGGAAAAAAACCAAAATTTAAGCCTTTGGGACTGCAACAGAAAAACATTAATTTTGTTTTAAAAGGACTGGAAGAGGTCTTAAAAAAAGGTGGTACTGCATCTGGCAGCGCAATTAATGTTAATGGAAAAACAATGGGCGGAAAAACTGGAACTTCACAAGTTCGCAGTATTTCAAAAAAAGAACGCGAAAGCGGTGTTTTAACAAACGAACAATTAAAATGGGGAATGCGAAATCATGGGCTGTTTGTTGGATATGCGCCTGCAAATAACCCTAAATACGCACTGTGTGTAATAACAGAACATTCTGGTTCCAGTGGACCCGCCGCCAGAACCGCAGCAAAAGTAATGACAGAACTATTAAAACAAGATATATAAAAAATGATTAAACAAACCCGTGTTTCTAATGCCAATATGCTGACAATACCAGAAAAACTGGGGCGTTTTTCGTGGGGGCTGTTTGTGCCAATGTGTATTGTTTTAACAATTTCTATTGTTGTGTTATTTTCTGCGGGCGCAGGAAACTGGAAGCCTTTTGCTTTATCACAACTTATGAAAATTATTTTAGGTTTTGGTGTATTTTTTATAGCGGCGTTTACAAATATAAAAACATGGATAAAATCTGCGTATTTAATCTATGCGATTGCGTTGATTATGATTGTTATGGTCACTTTTGTTGGACACACAGGTATGGGTGCACAAAGGTGGTTAAACCTGGGATTTATACATATACAGCCATCAGAACTTATCAAAATTGCATTGGTATTGGCATTGGCGCGATATTTTGCATGGTTTAATTCTGTGGAACTGGGACAATTTAAAAACTATATTGCACCATTATTAATGTTGTTAGTTCCGTTTGGTTTGATTGTTGCACAGCCAGATTTGGGAACGGCTTTGTCCCTGGGGATGATTACAGTTGGTATATTTTATATAGTTGGCGCAAACAAAAAATGGTTTATCATAGCGGCTGTTTTGGGATTAATGGCGGCACCAGTCGTTTGGTTCGGTGGGTTGCATGATTATCAACGAGGCAGAATCATTACTTTTGTTAACCCAGACAGCGATGTCCAAGGCGCAGGATACCAAATTAATCAGGCCAAAATTGCGTTTGGCAGCGGCGGTATGACAGGTAAAGGATATATGAAAGGTTCACAATCACAACAATCATTTTTACCGGAAAAACAGACCGATTTTATATTTACTATGTTGGGTGAAGAATTTGGGTTTATTGGCGCATTTGGGCTGTTATTAATATACACTTGGATTGTATTTATGTTGTTTTGGTGTGCAAAAATGTCACGAAACAGATTTGGTCAATTAATCTGTTTTGGTTTTATGTTGAACTTTTTTGTTTATTATTTTATAAATATCTCTATGGTTTTGGGATTACTGCCAACTGTTGGTGTGCCGTTGCCGTTAATGTCTTTTGGTGGCAGCAGTTTATTATCACTGATGTTTGGGTTCGGTTTATGTCAAAACGCCTATATTCACAAAGATCAACAGTTATCTGCCAAAGGAAGTTAAGGTTATGAATTTACTTATCGTAGAATCACCATCAAAAGCAAAGACAATCGAAAAATATCTGGGAAAAGGATGGCGTGTTATTGCATCTGTTGGTCATGTTCGCGATTTAGTACCTGAAAACGGCAGTGTTGATACAAATAATAACTTTGCAATGAAATGGCAAATTATGCCTGGCAAAGAAAAACAAATAAAACTGATTA
>CAJGDG010000024.1 GCA_904502095.1 uncultured Alphaproteobacteria bacterium | reverse complement strand
GCACGGTCACTACGATAATTTCCAAAGATAAAACCATCTTTGTCTGTAATTTTCACATCGCCGTCAATAACAGTTGGCTTAATAAATTCATCGGTTTCGCCACGCGCATACGCATCAGCTAATGCCGCATCAATCGACGCTGCACGAATAGACGCATCAGCATTTGCGATTGCGTCAATCGCCAATTTTGTACGGTCCAGATTATTATTTCTGTCCATTGCATAATAACGACCAGAAATCGTTCCAAAGCACGCGCGCCCAGCACTTAATGCACCTGCCAACTCTTGTTTAATTAAATCGATATACTTTTGTGCAGACTGTGGAGGTGTATCACGACCATCAGCAATAAAATGAATATAGATTTTCAAGCCGGCATTTAAAACATACTTTGCGATGACCAATATATCGTTAACATCTGCATGCACACGGCCGTCAGACATCAAGCCTGCCAAATGTACAACGCCGCCATTATTTTTTACATTGGCGATAAATTTTTGCAGTTGCTCATTTTTATCCCAGTTTGCCAGTTGAAATCTGCGCAAAAATTGGTTAACGACGCGTCCTGCGCCGATTGTGATATGTCCAACCTCAGAATTTCCCATAACGCCATCTGGCAATCCGACAGCCACGCCGCTGGCGTCCAGTTTTGAATGCGGATATTTTGCGATTAATTCATTAAAGAACGGCATATTTGCCTGTTCTACAGCATTATACTTATCGCTTGTGGCGACACCTACGCCATCCATAATACACAACAACAACGGTTTTTTCATATTCTTTCCTTGCTTAATAATCTTCCCGACAATAGTACCACATCAGTTTTTTAATTGCAAAAGCAAAAGAAAAAATGTATACAATTATTGAAATAACATCGGGGGAAATATATGAGTACCAAACAAACCGCAATTAATCCTATTGATGAACATATTGGTCAACGCGTCCAGCTGCGCAGGGTAATGATGGGTATGTCACAAAAAGACTTAGCATCAATATGTGATGTCACATTTCAACAGATTCAAAAATATGAAAATGCGGGCAATCGCATATCTGCGTCCAGATTATTTGAATTAAGCGTTGCGCTACAAACGCCTGTATCATTTTTCTTTTCTGGTCTGCCGGGCCACATTGACCGCGAATTGCGCAACGGCCGTATGCCTCGCACCAGCGTTCGCGATCAATTTGAAGACGATCCGTTATCCAACAACGAATCATTACAGTTAATCAATTTATATTGGAAACTGCCGACCGACGCGCAACGCGAAGTTGTGATGAAAATGCTAAAGGCGCTGAACGGTCAACAATAAAAAGAACGCCCAAACGGGCGTTTTTTTATTTTTGTGGTGGGGATAGTGGGACTCGAACCCACACGGTCGCAATGACCAAAGGATTTTAAGTCCTCAGCGTCTACCATTCCGCCATATCCCCCAAGGACCCAATCACAAAAACTTTGGTGGAGCTGATGGGACTCAAACCCACGACCTCTACGATGCGAACGTAGCGCTCTATCAGCTGAGCTACAACCCCAAAACTGGTGGGCGTAAGAAGACTCGAACTTCCAAGGTATCGCTACCACTAGTACCTGAAACTAGCGCGTCTACCAATTCCGCCATACGCCCATCAAAGTCAACGGATATTAACCTAAATGCGATATAAATGCAACAAAAAAATTTACCCCTACTTGTCCTGTCCACACTACGAAGCCTTGGCGAAGTAGTGTAATTTCCGCCCAGGCGGAACCGGGGATTTAAACATACTTTAAGAATAAAAAAACTTAAAAACCTTTGTCATTCTGGGGCTTGACCCCAGAACCCAGGTCATATTTCTAATAAGGTGTTCGCTGTGCTCACATTAACCTGGATATGAAAGTCCAGCCACAGGATGACAGCGGGAATTACACTGCTTCGTTAAAACTTCATAGTGCAGGTAGAAAAAATGGGGGAACAGGTTTTTATCAGTAATATTTTTTATAATTATTCCACCACTAACACTAACCACTTTTTCGCTTGCGTCAAATTCTATAAATTTGCTAAACTTTTTATCAGAGATGAAGAAGCTTCTGTTTTTTATACTTAACACATTGATTTGCGTCGGTATTTGCGACGCTGCTGTCCGTGATGGAACGGCTGTTCCCCGCGCAAAATCGGACAAAAACACGGCCCAATCTCAGTCGCGCATTTCCACCACGCCAAAGCGTGTGTCTTCGCGTTCAACAGTACTGACACCACGTGCAAATTCAGCCCCCACCAGACAGGCCGCCCAATCCCGCGCTGCAACTAACACTTCGGGGCGCGGGGTGGCGCATTCTGTCACATCTGTGACATCACGACCGTCGACCATCACCGCGCGTCAATCCCAGACACCGAAACCGACCGTCATCGCACGCGCCGCAGTATCTGAAACCGGCATATCTGGCACAAAAACAGGCGCAGAATATGAGCAGTGTAAAAAAACATACTTTTCGTGTATGGATCAATTTTGCACCCTTAAAAACGACGCGTATCGTCGCTGTTCGTGCAACGACCGTGTATTCGATTTGATAAATCAGCGCGAAACCCTGGAAGACGCGAACGAGCAACTGACCGTTTTTACAGAAAACCTGGATGTTGTTGGCATGACCGCGGCCCAGGCTACCGCCATGCGCACATCATCCGAAGGTGAAGATGCTTTAACCGCGGACAAATCCGCATCCAAGGCGTTATTACAGGCAATTATGAATTCTATTCGTGGCGAAGACAGCAAAGTCGGCGGCAAATATTCTGATTTAAACAGCGTAAACATATCTTTTGACACATCAAACGCATTTGGTATGACCGACGCAGGTCAGGCTATTGCTGCCTATAACGGCGTGGCATTGTACAACGCGGTGTATCCACAATGTCGCGATGCCGTAAAATCAGATTGTACAGACGCATCATTGCAACGCGCGATAACAGCATATTTAATGGCAATTGAACAAGATTGCAACACGGTGCAAACCGCCATTGACACTACGCAAAAACAACTAAAAGCGGCTGTCCGTGAAGGCGACGCAATGTTGGACTTGGCGCGCGTTGAAAACAGACAAAAACACAACTCATCTGACTTATCCACCTGCATAGCAGAGATAGAGCAGGCGGTGCTTAGCGAAGAAGTCTGTGGCGCAAATTACCATAAATGTTTGGACAACGGTGAATACATTGATGTTTCGACTGGCAAACCGATTGCGGGCGTCAAAGAATTTTATAAACTGGGCGGCTTATTGGTCTTTACTGACGGGGTTGATGCGATTAACCAGAAATTATCCAAGATATCAAACAATCGCACATTTGCCGAAAATTTCGAGGCGCGCGTTAAAAAATTCGCCGAACCCGCAATGGACAAATGTACGGCGGTTGCCGACATCGCTTGGTCTGACTATCTGGACAAAGCGTTATTGGACATATATTACGCCCAACAATCCAAGGTCAACGAAATTAAACAGGGCTGTTTTGATTTTGTATCCAGCTGTTATATCAATGCGGACAAGGCTATTACCGACGCAATGACATCATTAACAGCAGACAGCAAAATTTTAATCAACCCGGACAAAATCGCATTAACACAACAAATGTGCACAGACTATATTGATTCCTGTAACAATATGTTTGACGGCAACATAATTGCCGATTATATTGCAAAACAAAACAGCACAGACAATCTGGACGCGTGTCGTGCGGTTGTGCGTCAGTGTTTTGATAAATACGGCGGCGAAAATTATGAAAACTTTTATAACCCACACAGCGGTATAATTACCCAGGGGGCTGCAATCGATTGGTTTACGCTTTATGACAAAACAAAAACAGACGGCGAAAATTTATTATCACCCTGTGCCAAGCAGTTAACCCAAATCGACGCCTGCAACACCCAAGACATTGTCGAAAAGGCCTTTGGCGGCTTTGATAAAGTTTGCGCGACAAAACGGGACGAGGGCGGTTGGGAAACAGCTGACAACTGCACAGAGACATCGACAAACACGAAAAAATTATACGGAACCTTATCTGATAACGATATTGTTCTTCACCGTGCATTACGACCGACTGGCGTTGCGGGCGAAGTATATAACCAAATCTTGTCCAACCTGTCAACCCAATGCATGGCTTTGGACGGCCGATTCGTTGAAATCCAAACAATTATGACATTTGATCAAGTAAGCACAAATTGCACATATACCGAAGACAATTGGCAAAAGATTACACAAAACACAGAAACAGATATGGTGAAAAATCTGATAAACGAATCCGCATGCCCAGCCGGTTATACTGACAGGGTTGCGACCGATTCTTGGGGGGTTTGTTCTTGTTTTCACAATGGCGGCAGACGGGCTGTGGCTGAAGGAACAAAACAAATTGGCAATGAGAAAACACCGGTTGCGACCAAATGTAACGCCGTATGTATGAAAGAAGAAGCTACATTTAAAACAGTGTCAACAAATAACCTCAATCAAGTAATGTGCACCCAGTCGGAAAATGAAGCTCTACGCGATTGGTGGCCCGAAGGCATATAATCCCAGCCTTGTCATTCCCGAATTTCTCTCCCTGTCATTCCCGCGTTTCTCGCTCCCCGTCATTCTGGGGCTTGACCACAGGACCCAGGTCATCATGCTTTTTTATTTTTATAAAATCTTTTTTCAAAAAAAAGAACTTACTCCCCTTCGTCATTCTGGGGCTTGACCACAGGACCCAGGTCATATATCATATTTAATATGAAATATTATTATGTTTACATATTAGCCAGTCAACAAAACGGAACTTTATATGTCGGATTTACCAGCAATCTGTCACAGCGCATATTTGAACACAAACAGCATTTAACCCCGGGCTTTACCAGTAAATACAATGTATGTAAACTGGTTTATTTTGAACGCTTTGAAAACCCAACAGATGCAATAAAACACGAAAAAAGATTAAAAAATTGGCACCGCAATTGGAAAAAAGATTTAATAGAAAAACACAACCCAGAATGGCGTGATTTATACGAAGATTTAAATAATTTATTATAACCCCTGTCATTCCACGGGTGCCCTGTGGAACCTAGGTCCATGTTCGCAACGCGAACACAAATTTGCATAAACAACCTGGGTCCTGTGGTCAAGCCACAGGATGACAAATTGATTG
>CAJGDG010000023.1 GCA_904502095.1 uncultured Alphaproteobacteria bacterium | reverse complement strand
GACAGACGCGGATGTTATCAAAATTTCTAATTACATCGAAGAAAACTTTAAAGTAGAAGGTGATGTTCGTCGCGAAGTTGCAATGAATATCAAACGTCTGCAAGATTTAAAGGCATATCGCGGTATTCGTCATCGTAACCGCTTGCCGGTTCGCGGTCAACGCACACAGACAAACGCCCGTACACGTAAGGGTAAGCGCGTTGTAGTTGCAGGTTCCGCAACCAAGGGTAAATAAATTTAATATAACGTCACATCTGCTTGTTGTTGGCTCGTTTATGTAACTTTTGTACACTACACTCGCCAACAGCGGTGCATCTGTAACGTTCTATCAAATTTAATAATAAGGTAGAGATTAACACCATAGTTAATTGAAGACATCGAAAAAGGAAAATATAAAAATGGCAGTATCAAAAGCTAAAAAGAAAGTTGTTAAAAAAGTATCGCATGGCATTGCACATGTTGTTGCGACTAATAACAATACACGTATTACAATCACAGACCAGTCTGGTGCGGTTTTGACATGGGCAACAGCTGGGGCAAATAATTTTAAGGGCGCAAAAAAGTCCACACCATACGCAGCAACAATCGTTGCAGATGCAGTTGGTAAAAAAGTCGCCGAAATGGGTATGAAAACAGTTGATGTTTTGATGCGTGGTATTGGTCAGGGTCGTGAATCTGCTGTACGTGGATTGGCAAACGCCGGTCTGATTGTGCAGTCCATTACTGATACAACACGTATCCCTCATAATGGATGCCGTCCAAAGAAGGTACGTCGCGTTTAAAATAAATTATAATAACTTATCTGTAAGCGGTGCCGGCAATTCATGTAGCGTTTGTACACTACATTGCCGGCACTACTTACATCTAAGTCATTCTAATTTATTTTCTGCTAATCACGAACTGTGTTTTTTGTTTGCGGCAATTCATGTAGCGTTTGTACACTACGATTCCCGATTTGCTTTTATCTAAATTATTATAAAAAATATTACTGCTGTTTATCATCCTGTGGCTTGACTTTCCATTATTTACATGATGCCCTATGTTCCGCGGGGTACCCGTGGAATGACAGAGGGGGGCGGTGCGGTTTTTTGTGCGTGATTTTTTTGCTTTTTTGCTTGATTTTCGGGATTTAGTGGGTTATTATGGGGGCACGCACATCGTGCGAAGAACACAACCATTCTGCAAAATTTGTGTCCGGGTTAACCGGTCTGACCGCAGATGGCGAGGATATTAACACAAAACAAAGGATAAAATCATGGCATTGCCAACATTTACAATGAAACAGTTGATGGAAGCTGGTGTGCATTTTGGTCACCATACTCGTCGCTGGAATCCATTGATGACACCATATGTTTATGGCGTAAAAGATAAAATTCATATCATCAATTTGAATAAAACTGCACCATTGTTGTATCGTTCTTTGGTTGCATTGGAAACAATTGCCGCTGCTGGTGGTAAAGTGTTGTTCGTCGCAACAAAACATCAGGCAAAAGATATTGTAAAAGATGCTGCTGAACGTTGCGGTCAGTTCTATGTTAATAACCGCTGGTTGGGTGGTATGTTGACAAACTGGACAACAGTTTCTCAATCTATCCGTCGTTTGAAAAAAATGGAAGCGGATATTGAAAATGCTGAAAAATTGGGCCTGACTAAGAAAGAAGTCGGTGTTATGACCAAAGAAGTTGAAAAACTGCGCGGCATTTTCGGTGGTATTATGGAAATGCACGGTGTTCCACAGGCGATGGTCGTTATTGACGTGCCACGCGAAATGAACGCTGTTCGTGAAGCAAAAAATTTGGATATCCCAACAATTGCAATTTGTGATACAAACGCAAATCCAGAAATTGTTGACTATCCTGTTCCAGGTAATGACGACGCTGCACGTGCGACACAATTGTACTGCGATTTGTTCGTAGATGCAATTTTGTCTGGTATCGAAAAACGTTTGGGCGGCGCTGCTGGTAAAAAAGTTGAATCACAAAATTTGGCTGACGCGGCAGATGAACTGGAAGACGAAATCAAAGAAAAAGAAGCAAAAGTAAAATCAAAAACAACTGCTGCACGCGCAGAACGCCGCAGCAAGTTGGCTGAAAAAGCTGATAAATAATTTTGATTCTTGTTTGTATCAGTGCAGGGGGCGGACCCCTGCACACACGAATTTCTATTAACGATGGGAGAAAAATACAATGGCAGAAATTACAGCAAAATTAATTCAAGAACTGCGTGAAAAAACATCTGCAGGTATGATGGATTGTAAAAAAGCCTTGGTGGAAAACGATGGTGATATTCAGGCTGCTGCTGACTGGTTGCGCCAGAAAGGTATCGTAAAAGCTGCGTCCAAAGCAGGTCGTGTTGCTGCGTCTGGTTTGGTGACAGTTGTAAAATGCGACAATATGGGTTGTGTTGTTGAATTAAATGCAGAAACAGACTTTGTTGCTAAAAACGAAAAGTTCCAGAAATTAGTTGCTGATGTTGCCGCCAAAGCCGTTGAATTAGGTGGTGATTTTGATGCAACAATGAATGCAGTTAAAGACGATATTGCTGCAACAATTTCAACAATTGGCGAAAATATGAATTTGCGCCGTATTGCAACTGTAAAGGGTGATAAAATCTTTACATATATCCACAATGCTTTGGTTCCAGGTATGGGGCAGATTGGTGTTGCGGTTGCAATCAACGGAACAGACGCAAAAATTGATGAAATTGGTTCAAAAGTCGCAATGCATATTGCTGCAAATAAACCAGAATTTATGACAGTTGCCGATGTTGATCCAGTTGCAGTTGAACGCGAAAAGAAAGTGTTCATCGAATCGGGTGCAACAGCGGGCAAGCCTGAAAATATTGTTGAAAAAATGGTTGAAGGCCGTATCAAAAAATACTATGGCGAAAGCGTTCTGGAAGAACAGCCATTCGTTATGGACCCAAGCAAGACAGTTAAAGATGTTATTGCCGAAGCAAATGGTAAATTGGCAGGTTTCGCATATTTCGTACTGGGTGAAGGTATTGAAAAACGCGAAGACAACTTGGCTGATGAAGTTGCAAAAATGTTGGCATAATGCTGGGTTTTGTATAGAAAGTCCCCCGATTGGGGGATTTTTTTTGCGGATGTTTTTGTTGACAATATGTAAATTTTGTGTAGAATTTGTGTGTTATGATAAATATTGAAGAAGCGCGTTTGTCTTATTTTCCACAAACTGGTGTTTGCAAGGCTGTATTGCAAGCGCCTTTTACAGAATATTCACATGCGTATGTGACGTCTAATGAACATTTACCGTATGTGATGGATGAATTGCAGCCTGTGGGCAAGTCTGTTTTGACTGTTGCGGGCAGTGGCGATCAGCCAATATTTTTCAAGTTGTATGGCGCAACAGATGTTGACAGTTTTGATATTTCTTATTGTGCAAAGGCTTTGATGGATATAAAGACGGCCGCGATTCAAAGTGTTCCGCGCGCTGCGTATGTTAATTTTTTACAAAAATTGTTCAAGTATTCGGATAAAATGCAAGATTTGTATGTCTATCAAGAATCAAAGAATTTGTGCTCTGATGAAGTAAAAAAATTTATTGCTGGGATGGCAGGGTGTAAAATCTGTCGCCAAGGATATATGTATTTTGATAATGTGCCATCAAATGATGAATACGAACGACTGCGGCCTTTGTTGGAAAAGCCTTTTAATTTTATCTGGTCTGATTTGTATTCTTTGTCGGCCAAGTTAAATCGCACATACGACATTATATATTTGTCGAATATATTGCAATATAACTGTGACTATGATTTTGTGTCAGAGGTTTTAAATGGTTTGTTGCCGTATTTGAACAAGGGTGGAAAAATAATGTTGCATATTTCACCGTGGTTTAATTACAAAGAATATGAACTGTTTTGCAGATTGCGTGATGCGATGAAACGCCGGATCGATATAAAACGCATCAAGCACAAAGAATTTGAAATGTGCGTTGCCAGAAAATTATAATTCAGATAAATCTGTTATGACGGTTATGCCGTCTGATTCCCATTTTTTAATCAGGTTTTCAATGTCTAATATGTTTGATTGTGCCAGATGAATTACTGGTTTGACATCGTGTTCGTGTGCGGCCTTTAAAACAGCGGCAATTGGGGAAGGGCGTGTTTTGCCTGTTGCGAACCAGTTATCGTCGTCCACAACCCAAAAATCTGGGTCGCTGTGCGTGACGATTGCGTGTGTGTTCGTGATTGTTATTTCGGAATCGTTTGTGTTTTTTTCTTCGTCAGTATCGTCGTCGTCTTCGTCAAAGTTTATATCTGAAAAAGTCGGAATTGATATTGGGGATTCATCAAACGCTTCGTCCAGTTGGATGTCGAAATCGGTTGGCAGCGGCAAAACTTCGGTCGCTGTTGAATTTGTGTCGGGGGCCGGTTCTTTGTTTTCTGGCTTGGTAAATTTTATCGGGTGCAGTTTTGCGCGTGCAAATGCATTGCGGATTTCCAGTGGAATTTCGTCAGACAATGTTTCTTCGGTTTTTTTGTCTGCTGTTTTTTGTTCTGCTGTGGGCGCAGGTGTTGTTTTTTCTGGTTGTGTTTTTGTTGTTGGAATTTTTATATTTTTAATCCATTTTGGAATTGGGATTTCAAATAATGGCTTGTTTTGTTTTATAATCAGTGCGCTGGTTGCGATGTACAATGGGCCGGCGGCCAGTATCATTATGCCGAAAACAAAGCCCGCAAAGCCGTGTAATTCTGCGTGTATCAGGCGGTGCCATTGTGCGGCGTTAAATATGCTGAAATTAAATAAAAATTTTAAAAGGGCCCACAAAACAAATACATATCCCACGGTCCATGTAATCAAATGTTTGTGTTTGCTTAAAAATGAATAGATTTCTTTCATGCTAATATTATAGACAATGGCGGCGATTTGTCAAGCGCGATATAAAAAACAAAAAAATATAAAAAAGTGCTTTTTTTGTGTTTGTTTTTATGGCATAATAACAGGGATAATAAAGGGGAGGATTTCTTATGTCTGGAATATTACGCTTGTTTGGTATGTCGGCTGTATCAATGGGGCTGTGTGCGTTTGCGGTGGTGGCTAATGCTGCAACAGGGCGTGGCGATTATGCCAATGTTCGTCAGGATGGTGGCGGTGCTGTTCTTGCTGGGGCGAGTGGCGGTGCTGTTCTTGCCGGGGCGAACGGTCGTGTCGGAATGCAGCCAAATGCGGCGCGTATGCCCAGTATGCCTATCTTGCCAATCGGCGTTGTTGGTAATATAACAACCAGTGTGCCTGGCAATGCGGCTGTTTATAATAATCTTGGTGGAAATCAGCCCAGTGGTAATTTGGGCGGAAATGTGGGGCCGGATGTAAATGCGCCTGGTCCAGATGGCAGTATTGGATCCGGTGTTGATGATGGTGTTTGCGCCGAAGACAAATATACAGTTGAAAATTGTATGAATCATTTGACTGCGTGTATTAATAACGGCGCGCTGCCAAATGGCTTGAATGATATGTTTAATGCTGATTTGCGTGTTTCTATCATTAACGGTATGAATTTGTGCGCGCCTCAGGTTGACAAGTGTATCAATGATGTGACGCGCAACTGTAACAAAGTTTATTTTTCGCGTGCGGATGTTTGGACGGACTTTAATTCCCGTCGTGTTCAGCCGGAATATTATAACTTTGTATTGCGTAAAACAGGTTTGACACCAACCCAGGCTGAAAATACATGCTTGTTATTGGATTCTAATACATATGGTTCTTCGTTTAATCGTGTCAGCAGCGATGGCAAAGAAATTGACGATGAATTGGGCAATGTAAAGCAGGCGTACAATGCGCAAAAGGAGGGTTCAAAAAATAATCCGTTGGGTGTTGACGAAAACACAGATTATCAACGCGGTCATTATGCGCGTTGGGACGCGATAGAGGGCGAATGTCTGGTTCGTGTTGCTGCGTATAACAAGGATAAGTTAATTACAAATGATTTGTTTGGTACAATTGGCGATAAAACACCGGCCGAAGTATGGAAGGCTGCGGGTTCGACTTTTTCGTGCAACAAAGATTTGTTTGACTTTGGTTTGATGCGCCAAACACGCGAAGCGGCAATTATTGCATTGCCAACGGGTGCGGGTGTTGGTGCGGCTGTTGGTGCCGGCGTTGGTGCGGCCCGTGCCAAAGATTTGGCAGACAGATGCGATAGTGAAAAATATCGTGAAAATTTATGGGAACAAATCAAAGACTATGATGATTTAGGACAAATAAATGTATTCTTGGGAAATACTGATTTAGGCGGAACAGAAGGTGCAAAAATAAAACGTTCTGATAATAAACTGGATGCTGCTACATGTAAAGATTTGCTTAATCTGCGTGATATTTACGACCTGTATCAGATTAAAATCAAAGAATGTGAGTTCTTTAAAACAGGTAAGATAACAGAAATTGAAGTGGATGAAGAAATTAGTTTAGAAGGTAATCCCAGTGCTGCTACTAAAAATCTAAATGGGACGGTAACGGAAGAAAATGCAAAACCTTTATTTAAAGATCAATGTGCAATGTTGAAAACACCAAATGTTGCAATGAAGAATGCTGCACCAGAAAATTTGGCCTGTAGTGCCCCAGGAAAAGATTGTTTAGATTATGATGCGGTTAAGAAACAGGTACAGATAATGGGTGATTTGTTGGCGAATCTTGACTTGGATACCGAGGTTAAAAAGGGTGCCGAAATCGGTAAGGGCGCGGGTGTTGGTGCGGCTGTCGGTTTGGGTGCAGCGGGTATTGCAACAGGTATCGTTGCACTGATAGAAGCGGACAATATCCACTGTCGCGTTGGTGATGGTTTGGCAAATGTTGAATACAAAAAATCTTATTCAATTGATAATCTGAAAGATTTGTATGTAAAGCATAAGCTGAATCTGCCTGATACTGCGTTGGCTGGCGCGTCAACAATGGTTTCTGACCAGGTTCAGTGGATTGCACAGTGCGGTACATATTTGACTGATGAAGAATGTGATAATGCCCAGTTCTATTACAAGTATAAATCAGTTGGTAAATCAGGTGCGTACTCGACAGAATGGATTTATTCTGGGTGCAAATGGAATGCCGAAGATTTAAAGTGCGGGGCAAATGAAGTTCTGTTCAATTCGTATGGTGTTCCGTCGCCTGCACAATAATAAAACGCCGCCCGCATGGGCGGTTTTTTTGTATTTGGGTTCTATTAATCACTCAATCTGTCATCCTGTGGCTTGACCACAGGACCCAGGTTGTTTATGCAAATTTGTGTTCGCGTTGCGAACATGGACCTAGGTTCCACGGTCAAGCCGTGGAATGACAGAGTTTTTTGTTTATTTACCCAGGTCCCGCAGGGCACCCGTGGAATGACAGAGTTTTTAAATCCCTTTCATATTTGTCATCCTGTGGCTTGACCACAGGACCCAGGTAATTATGCAAATTTGTGTTCGCGTTGCGAACATGGACCTAGGTTCCACGGTCAAGCCGTGGAATGACAGAGTTTTTTGTTTATTTACCCAGGTCCCGCAGGGCACCCGTGGAATGACAGAG
>CAJGDG010000022.1 GCA_904502095.1 uncultured Alphaproteobacteria bacterium | reverse complement strand
CTTCGATTTTTTTAATAATGCTCATTTTTCATTTTCCTTTATTAAGTCCGGTCGACGTTCTTTTGTTATGTCAACCGATTGTTGTTTCCGCCACCGTTCGATATTGCCATGGTGGCCGGACAGCAGGACTTCTGGGACACTTTGTCCACGCCATACTGACGGACGGGTATATAATGGCCATTCAAGCCCGCCGATTTCGAAACTTTCATTTTCGGTGGTATCTTTACCACCGTGAACGACATTATCTAACAGACGAACGCAACTGTCAACAAAAACCTGCGCGGCAATTTCGCCGCCCGACAGTATATAATCGCCAATTGATAATTCCATTATATCATAATTTTCCAGAATTCTTTCATCAATTCCTTCGTATCGACCGCAAAGCAGGGTGTATGTTGCATCCGAATCCGTAACAAATTCGCGCACCATTTTTTGGTTCAATGTTTTTCCACGCGGCGAAAAATATATGATTTTGCCGGGATTTTTTATTGAGTCCAGGGCGTCGCCAAGTACATCTGGACGCATCACCATACCTGCACCACCGCCAAACTGAGTGTCGTCAACACTGCCATAGTTATTCACTGCAAAATCACGAATGTTAACCGTGTTATACGACCAAATTCCCTTGTCCAGCGCGCGCCCAACCACGCCACCCGACAGGGTGCCTGGGAACATTTCTGGAAAAATGGTCAGTATATTAAAATGCATTTTATCTTTGTTTTTGTTTTTGACTTGGTTCCAATGAACATAACCCACATAAAAATGAGGCATACTTGAAACAGATCATAACATTATTTTGTTGTTCGTTCAGGGTTGCGCCCTTGCCACGAACGCGGATAACATTTGGTTGGTCAGCAGTAATGGTCACATGCGCAATATTGTTCCATGCCGCAAGACCTCTGCGCAACGGACAGTTTTTATTAGCGTCGCTGCACATAACAAAAAACGCCGCCATAGAACGCATCATTTCTGCTTTTGGTTTTTTATATCTTATCATTTTTAATACCTTAAAATTATAACTTTGTTTTCTGTGTCAACTGTCGCGCCAATAAAAGATACCATTTCACCACTATCCAGTTCAATAATATCGCCTGCGCCATAGTTTTGAAATCCGTCAACAAGGCCAATTTTGTTTCCGCCACGCACGACATCAAACCCAATCAAATCTGCCTGATAATATTCACCTTCCTTTAACTGGGGCAGGGTGTCGCGCGCGACAAACAAATCTGTTCCGCGCAATGTTTCAGCAGCATTACGGTCATTGATTCCGTTTATTTTTGCAATTATGACAGATGAATTTGGCACTATACGCACAAATTTAAAATCTTCTGATGTAAATTTATCGGAAAATACAGGCAAAGATTTAAAATCTGTTGTGTTTTGCGCAAAAGATTGTACGCGAACCTCACCCCTAATTCCCTGTGGCGCAACAATCCTTCCAACCAAAATACGATTGTGATTTAACATTTTATTTTGTTTTGCCTTGCGCTTCCTTATAAACATAATTTCTGTATCGCTCGCATTGTTCGATATGTTTTTCCGGACAATTATCGAACATAGAAGCAGATGTCAAAAAGACATGATTAATACGGTTTTCGGCCATATACTCAACAGCCTCGCGCCATTCTTTTTGTCGTTGTTTTTGTTTCTCGCAAAAAATACCATCATATGGGCATTTATAGGACATTTTATTCCTTTTGGTCATAATGTTGCTGCACAGAGATTAATCTGTGCAGCACATAAGAACAAAAATTATTCAGCAACAGCTTCTGCTGTTGTTTCTTCTGCAGGGGCGGCCGCTTCTGCTTCTGCCGCAGCCTTAGCTGCTGCTTCTGCAGCTGCTTTTTCTTCTGCAATTTTAGCCAATTTGTCAGCTTTATCTTTGATTTTCATCAAAGTTTTTTCAGACTGCAAATGTTTCTTTGTCTGAACTGGAACAGCTTTTGCTTTTACCAAGCCAGCTTTGGCCAAGAATTTGTAAACGCGATCTGACGCCTGGGCACCTTTTGCCAACCACGCTTTGATTTCGTCGATTTTCAAAACGACGCGTTTATCGCTGTCTTTTGCCTGCATTGGGTCGTATTTACCAACAACTTCCAAAACATTACCTGAATTACGTGCATTGCGTGAGTCTGTCACAACAATGTGATAGTATGGACGTTTTTTTGCACCATGACGTGCCAAACGAATAACAGTTGCCATAATTTTTGCTCCTTATATTTTTTAACTGTTTTAAACCACAAAGAAAACCGCCATCAAGGACGAAACTCGTCGGATGATGTTCCACACGCATACTGCGAACTGGTTTTTTAATAATGGCAATCTTTGGGATTTGCAGGGCAATTATTAATCAAAAAACATTAAAAGTCAATCATTTAATTAAATTATATTGCATCTGCTACTTCCATAGATGCGGAAACCATACCAAGCGCATCATCGCCACCCCAGCTTGTCACAGGACAACTAGCAAAAAAACAAAGGCGCTGCACAAGTATAATTTTTCATCCTTTGTTCTGGACATTTGGAAATGAATTCTATAAAATACGCACTATCGCGGGCGTGGTATAATGGTAGCACGTCAGCTTCCCAAGCTGAAGACGAGGGTTCGATTCCCTTCGCCCGCACCAAAAATATAGCCGACCCTTGTGGTCGGATTTATTTTTGGATTGTGGCGTTGGAAGAGAACCCGACCAAGAGGGTTTGACTATGAGTAAACGAAAACGAGCTATGCGCGAAGTTTGAGTTTTAAATTGTGACAAAAAAAAGAAAAATAGTGCGATTGTTGTCGCACTATCTCTTTTTACCAGAACAAAAACAATTTGATTGCCAGGCTTTGAATTTTGCAATATTTCTTTTTTTGCGCTTTCTGCCTTTTTTTGTTTTTGTTGGCACATATTCTTCAGAAATTTTCAATTTGATTTCCGCTGTAATTTCATATTTTATATCAAATAATTCTTCAAAATATTGATTGCCTTTTAATACATTACATGTGGCATGCATAGGTATCATATTAGATATATCGTCACTGCCACCACGGCTGGCTGGACGAATATGGTCCCATGTAAAATCTTTGATGTTTGTAATTGGCTGATTGCAAACCGGGCATACAGGATATTGACCGCACGCAATTAATATTGCGTACAATTGTTTAACTTGTTTTCTGTCCATCGACTGCGCACAGCCTTCTAATGCGATTAACACATTTTTTATATCTTCTGGTTTCATGGTCTTTACTTTGAGTTTATTGGTACTTGTAATAATTGTTTAGGAAATATTAAATCTGGATTAGATATATTGTTGCGTTCTGCGATTATGCTGAACAAAATACCGCGGCGCATAAAGTTGCGTGCAATAATCCACAAACAATCCCCACGACGAACAGTATAATATGTGTCGTCATCACCCGTCATTTCTGGCATTGTAAATTTATGAAACACATAACCAACTGTACGGCCATCGCCATCGTGCATACGAACAGTCAAGTCGTATTCTTTGCCAGATTCCAATTCGCCAACATCTGCGCCCAAACCAAAATGTTTATGATCAGATATGCGCGCAAAACCAACATATTCGCCATTTAAACTTAAAGACACGCGCAATCTGGGCAAACCGTCACCAGTCACAACGATACGCCCCGAATCCAGATAATCAATTTTTGAAACGGTCAAATCGTTATCTTGCAACATTGATGGTGCCTGCAACAGGGTGCTGCCATCTTTTTTCATTAACAACGACACAGAATTTTCCGCACCTTGTTCAGAAATATATAAAAAAACATTTTCTGCTGATTTTACTTCTGGTTCTGCGCCAACCAATACAATTGTATAATTCCCTGGTTTCCATTTGTTTTTAGGGCTGTACACAAACTCGCCATCATTGTTTGTCATTTCTGTTGCGACAACACGACCATTTACCATCACAGAAATGCTTTTATTTGGCACCCAACGGCCAGCTATGACAATGTCGCCATCTTTTTCAATGCGAACAATATCAAATTCAGGCACAACAATTTCTTTTTTCTGTTTTGCCACGGTTTGAACCGATGTGTCGGGTACTAAAACAATGCTAGACGGACGGTTGACGCGAACAAACGCGACCCAAATAGCAATAAAAATCACAATAAAGGCGCACAGAATAGGGAACCAATACCCCCACAAACTAGAACGCTTTTTAGTTTTTTCTTCTTTTTTAGCCTCTGTTTTTTCTTGCTCAGTTGCGTTCGTTGTAAAAACATTTAATTTCTTTAAAAAACTGCGAGTATATGTGCGACGGTTTTCCAACCAATCGTTTTGCTGTGCGATTGCGTTGTCGATTAAATCATCAGTTGAACGCTTAGTTTCGCCCATATTTGTTTTGTTGTTTTTCTTTGTCATTTAAAATCTCCGATTAATCGTGGACAAATTATCGCAAATAATATTTCTTTGTCAACTTATTTGTGATATAATTAAGCAGAAAAAGCAAGGAAAAAATATGAAAAAGATTGGAATTATGACGACTGGTGGCGATTGCAGCGGATTAAACACTGCAATTCAGAGAATTGTTCGTGGTGCCAACTTACGCAAATGGGCGGTTTACGGTATCTTGGACGGCACAGACGGTCTGTGTGTGACACCGCCTGCGGTAATAAAATTAAACGACATGATGTTGCCGATTGAAAACGTGCGCCTGGCGGGCAGCTTTCTACACAACGGGCACGCAAATGCACTGAATTTTGAAACCGCGATAGAGCGTGGAAAAATCGCCGCTTTTAACAAACAATTGCGCAAATCCTTAGCGGAATTGAAACTGGATGCACTGATTTTAATCGGCGGCAACGGCAGCTTGTCGCTGGCATGGGCAAATCGTGACATTTATCGAGATTTGCAACTGATTTGTATCCCAAAGACAATCGATATGGACATTCCGCTGACTGACCGCACAATAGGCTTTGATACAGCTGTTCAACAACTGACATCATATTGCGACCAATTGATGCTGACTGCGCGCAGCCATCATCGCTGGTTTGTAGTACAGGCGATGGGGCGCGACTGCGGTAATTTAGCGTTATATTCAGGTGTTGCATCTGGGGCAGCTGCAATTTTAATACCTGAAATAAAGTTTGATGTTAATAGATTGGTAGAACACATAAAAAATCAAACAACAGATTATGGCATCATCGTTGTATCCGAAGGCATAACACTACGCGGCCATTCGGGCAAGCCAGCAGATATGATTTCGCGTAAATTAACCGCTGCGGGTATACAAAACAGAACTGCCTTCCCCGAACATATACAAAGGGCAGGTGACACAACCGCGGCTGACCGATTGTTGGCAACACGCTTTGCAGATTGCGCTTTACACGCAATTGAAAACGGCGAAACCAATGTTATGACTGCGCTAATAAACGACGAATGCAGAACTGTGTCGCTGGCAGATTTTATTGCATCTGGTGAAATTGTTCACGACCCAAAGATTTCAGATTTAATGACATCAAACGCATATGTGTCGCCCGACAATCCATTACTGGATGTTGCGCATGATATGGGTATATATATCGGCGAACAAAAATAAATAAAAAAACCGCCAATTCGGCGGTTTTTATTCGAAAGAAATTTATTATTTCTTTGCAGCAGCAGCCATTGCAGCAGCCTTTGCTTTTTCGTCTTCTTCCATTGGCATTTTACCGCCGATAATAGCGAACGCCAATTCAGCCTGGTGCAAGCCCAATTCGATACCTGCTGGCAAAACCAAGTCAGAACCATGAACTACATCACCGATTGTCAAATCTGCCAAATCAATAACGATTTTTTCTGGCATTACATCAACCAAGCCACGCAAAGCAACTTTACGTACAGCAAAGTTCAATGTGCCGCCCAGTTTCAAACCTTTTGATGTTTCTGCATTGATGACTTCTACAGGAACAACAACATTAACAGGCTTTTTAACATCGATGCGCTTAAAATCAACATGGATTGGCGCATCAGACACAGGATGATATTGAATATCCATCAACATTGCGTCTTCTGTCCCTTCGCTTGTTTTGATTTGGAATAATTTTGTCCGCAAGCTTGGTGTGTTCAACAACATACCAAATTCATGCCCATTTAATTCAATTGCAACAGGGGCTTTCTTTTCCCCGTATACAACAGCAGGGATATTTTTGTTATTGCGGATGCTGCGTGCGGCCCCCTTGCCAGCAACGTTGCGAATTTCTGCGTTAATATTAATTGCCATTTTTTATCCTTTTATAGCATTTGTTAATTTAAATCACAGCCTCCAAGGGTGCTGTGCGGGGCATATTATTACTTAAAAACTTTGAAAAATCAAGGGATTTCTTAATTCTTTTTTTTCGCGATTAAAAATCTGGCGCGCCCGTATGTTTTATCACGCAAAACATCCCAGACAGTTTCGTCCAACGCCACAGAATTATTCAATTCTTGTTCCCAAACTAAAATTGCACCGGCTTTTGCAACTTTGCCAAATTTATGAACAAATGCGCGCCCCAAATCCGCATCTGCATACGGCGGGTCTAAAAAGACGACATCGGCATCAGATCCATATTTTGAAATTGCCGCCAAAGCATCCATCTGCACAACAGATGCGCGCGCGCCTTCGTTCAACACAGCCAAATTTTTTCGCGTTGTCGCCACAGAAGAGGCCGCGACATCAGTAAACACCACGCGTGCATTTGTATAGCGCGACACACATTCCAGCCCAAACGCCCCACTGCCGGAAAAGGCATCCCAAACCATCATATCAGCTGCGCCATCAACAATCCCAGATTCCAGCATATTAAACAGCGCAATCCTGGCACGATTTTGTGTTGGCCGACCATCAGGAGGCAACTGCAGTTTGCGGCCGCGGTGTGTCCCAGAAATAATTTGCAATTTTGAATCCATACTGTAAAGTATAAAGCATGAAATTTATGAATCAAGCTCTTGTTTGTGCAAAACGCGCATTTGCCCACGAAGATGTGCCAATTGGCGCAGTAATTGTTCGTGATGGCAAAATCGTTGCTCGTGGTGAAAACCAGGTACAATTGCGTAAAAACCCGACATTACACGCTGAAATAGTTGCTATTAACCGCGCATGTAAAAAACTGGGCACAAAGTTTTTAGATGGCTGCGACATATATGTATCGCTGGAACCGTGTGCTATGTGCGCCACTGCCATATCATTTGCACGAATTAACACGATATACTTTGCAGCAACCGACGAAAAGGGTGGGGGTATCACATCAAACGCACGCATATTTGATACAGACAAACACCTGTGGAAACCAAGCCTTAAACAAATGCCAGAATTCGCACCTGAATCCGCCCAATTATTAAAAGATTTTTTTGCACTGCGCAGAAAGAAATAAAAAAACCGGCAAACGCCGGTTCTTTTAAACTAAACTGTGCCCCGCCATTTCAGTGGGCTGCGCAATTCCCAGTATCTTTAACACAGTCGGTGCAATATCAGCCAATCCGCCATCCGCGACAGATTTAATGTCATCACCCACAACGATAAAATTCACAGGGTTTGTTGTATGTGCAGTCCACGCGACACCATCTTTCATCATTTGTTCCGCATTGCCATGGTCTGCTGTTATCAAGACAACGCCACCCAATTTTTGAACCGCCGGCACCAAGCGGGCCAACTGTCTGTCCAAAGTTTCCATTGCTGCAACAGCAGCATCCATATTTCCGGTATGCCCAACCATATCACCATTTGCATAGTTCAATATAATCACATCATATTGTCCCAACAACGGCAACAGTGCATCTGTAATTTCCACAGCGGACATTTCTGGTTTTAAATCGAAAGTTGCGACATCAGGCGAAGGAATCAAGACTTTCTTTTCTCCATCAAAATCAATATTCCGTTCTGCATCAAAGAAATAAGTCACATGGTTATATTTTTCTGTTTCTGCGATACGCAACTGTGACAAACCGTTTTTCGCCAACACATCACCTAATGTATTAACAATTTCTTCGTCCGGCAACAGCGCGGGGCACACCTCGTTCAAGCCTTCGCCATATTGTGAAAAGCACAATATTTCCGCCCCAGTTTTTACGATTTCACGCATAATTTGTCTGGCACGGTCACTACGATAATTTCCAAAGATAAAACCATCTTTGT
>CAJGDG010000021.1 GCA_904502095.1 uncultured Alphaproteobacteria bacterium | reverse complement strand
TTTTTGTGTTTGTTGGGGTTTGGATAAATGAAGATTTGCCCGAATATACTATTTCGTAATGCAGGTGGGTTAAATTACGATCCGTTTGTCGGATTTCTTGGTCTACATAGCCACCTGTGTGCCCCATCAGACCGATTATGCAGCCTGCTGATACTGTTTGACCTTTGGATACGAACATTTTGTCCAGGTGCATATACTGGGTTACCCAGCCGTTGCCGTGGTTGATGCGGATATAGTTGCCAGCAGACGAGTTGTTGCCTGCCTGGGTTGTCAGTTCTACGGTGCCGTCGGCGGTGGCATAAATTGGCATTTGGTAAAAATCCGCTGTGCAGCCAATGTCTACACCCTGGTGTGGGCGCCCACGTTCGCATCCGTATGGAGAGCAAAACAATCCGCGTTCGGTGTTGCGGGCGATGCTTTGAGATCTTTTGGATGCGTTTGCGGGTAATTCTTTGGTGTTGACAGGCAATCCAAAAGGAATTTTTTGACCAGCATGAATGTTAGGATTTCGACGCGAGCAGTAGCCTGATATTGGTGGCTGTGGTTGTTCAGGCCGGTCAGGTATGTGTGGTGTTGGTTCTGGGCGGGGTGGTTGGGGGACTGTAATCTCTGGAATCTCTGGAATCTCTGGGGCTGGGGCGATGACGATTGTGCTGCCGTCTTGAGGTTGAGAGTTGCCGGATTCGTCACAGTTTTCGCATGTATCAATGCCTTCGTTGACCAATTCTTGTTCAATCGCAGAATATGCGATATCTTCCATTTTTTCCAGTTGGAATATTTGATATGGGCTAAGACCTGCGTATGGCATATAGCCATCTGTTTTGTTTTGTGTTTGACTGGTGAAAGATAGGTCTGCAGTGGTAGATGGAAACTTAGCAGGTTTTATAAAACCAGCATAAACCGTCGTACAGACGCAGATGGATATAATTGAAGAACATATAACTTTGTTATGCATTTTGTGTCGGTATCTGTAATGCAGACAGGATTCGTGCAAAGTTTTTTGATTCTTGTTCGCTGGAATCTATGTCAGAAAATTTTATGTTGTCTGGTTCGCTGCCCAGCCACCCAATGGCAGGCATTGTTATATTGTGAAATGTTTCCAGACGGTGTTTGACGGTGTCCAGGTTGGCGTCGTCTTTGCGGGTTGAACCTTCGGTGCGACGTTTGTTTATGCGGTCTATCATTATTTCGTCAGAAACATTCAGATAGATTACATGAATGTTGTATTTTGTGGCGTAATTGTTAACCAGCCATTGGGCCTGGGACAGTGTGCGTGGAAAGCCGTCCAGAATTATGTCGCCGTGCGTTTGTGAAATTGTTTTCGAAATTAAATCGCATACTAATTCATTGGATACCAGGTTTCCACCAGCGATGGCCAGGCGAATTGGTGAACCGTCGGGCTGGGCGCGCAATAATGCGCCCGTTTCAATATGTGAATACTGGGGGCAGACATTGTGCAACAGGCGGGAAAATGTTCCTTTGCCTGTGCCGGGACCACCCATCATGATAATCATTTTATTTTTTGTGTTCATATAGTGATTATATCATAAAAAACACCGCCCGCAAAGCGGACGGTGAAACAATATGTAAATTTACAAATTATTTTTTGCTGTTTTCGATTGCAGCGCCCAAGATGTCGCCCAAAACGGAACCGGAATCGGCTTCGTTAGCGAATTCTTTAACGGCCTGCTTTTCCAATGTCACCTGCAGAGCGCGGATAGACAATTTAACAGTGTTGTCTTCTACAGAAACAACAGATGCTTCTACAGAGTCGCCAATGTTAAATTTAGATGTATCCTGTTCAGCTTTTTCACGGGACAGGTCTGTGCGGCGGATAATACCACGCGCATCGCCAGCCAATGTCAAAACCAATTCGTCTTGTGTGATTTCGGAAACTGTACCGCATACAACCGCACC
The DNA here is from genome assembly GCA_904502095.1 of uncultured Alphaproteobacteria bacterium. Lineage (GTDB taxonomy): Bacteria > Pseudomonadota > Alphaproteobacteria > Rs-D84 > Rs-D84 > Enterousia. The sequence continues at coordinate 7,734 of CAJGDG010000021.1, read as the reverse complement.
CTTCTTTAATGAAGCCGCGTTGTTTTCTGCGCTTTCAGTCAATTGTTTGATACCCAATGTGACACGTTCTTTTTCTGGGTTGATGTCCAAGATTTTCGCTGTCACTTCCTGGCCACGAACGAACTTTTTCAGTTCTTCTTCGTCCAGTTTATTCCATGACAGGTCGGAAATATGAACCATACCATCTAATTCAGGTGTCAGGGCCACAAACAAACCGAATTCTGTTGTGTTTTTAATTGGGCCTGTGATTACATCGCCAACATTGTGTGTTTCTGCAAACTGTTTCCATGGATTTGGTTGCAGTTGTTTATAACCCAATGAAATGCGGCGTTTATCCTGATCAATGCCCAAGACAACAACATTGATATCCTGACCGTTTTGCAAAACTTTGCTTGGGTGGATATTTTTGTTTGTCCAAGACAGTTCAGACATATGAACCAAGCCTTCGATATTGTTGCCCAAATCAATGAATGCACCATAGTCTGTCAAAGAAGAAACTTTGCCAGATACTGTGTCGCCAACATTGAATGCGCGAGATGCTGTTTCCCATGGGTCTTCTTCCAATTGTTTTGCACCCAATGAAATACGATGTGTTTCAGGGTCGAATTGGATAACTTTTACTTTGATTTTTTCGCCAACATGGACCAGTTCGCGTGGGTGATTTACGCGTTTCCATGACAAATCTGTGACATGCAACAGACCGTCGATACCGCCCAAATCAATAAATACACCATAATCTGTGATGTTTTTAACTGTACCTTCGATAACAGCACCCAATTCGATGTTTTTCATCGCTTCTTTCTGTGCTGCTGCGATTGTATCAGACTGAATCGCGCGACGAGATACGATTGCGTTTGTGCGCAAAGCATCCATTTTCAATACGCGGAATTTGTCCTTTAAACCAATCAAAGATTTTGCATCGCGGATTGGTTTGTGATCAACCTGAGACGATGGCATAAATGCAAATACGCCATTGATGTCAACAGTAAAGCCACCACGAACAACATCGATAATTGTACCTTCTGGGTCAACACCTTCGGCAACTGTTTTTTCCAAATCTTTCCATGCTTTTTCAGCACGTGCTTTGGCATAAGACAGAACAGCAGTACCTTCGCGGGATTCATAACGTTCAACAAAAACGTCAATAATGTCGCCAACAGATGGTACAGATGCGCCAAATTCTTTTAATGGAACACGGCCTTCGGATTTCAAGCCAACATCAACCATTGCGAAATCGCCACGGATATCTTTTACAGTACCCTTGGTTGCATAGCCCTGCAAAGTTTCCTGAGAACCATAGTTTGCGTCAAACATCTGGACAAAATCTTCGCCAGATACAGGATTAAATAAATCTTTGGATAAATCTTTCATAAGAAAATATTATCAAAAGTTTGCCATCGCTAAGTTTTATTTTTCACAGCGAGGTCTTGTGGGGTTAATCGGATTGATTCTGCGCCCACCCGCAAAATCAGACTAATTTTACAGTAAAATTATAGATTTGCAAGAGAAATATTATCAAAAACAGACTGCCACCAATTGCTTGGTGGCAGTTGCTCCCTTCCTTCCGGTTATCCGGAAACTGATTGTCCCTTTACGCGCAATGGACACCCAAGATTAACTTAGGCAGCCTTGGCTGTGGACGAAACTGTTGAATCGGCGGCATCCATAATCTTTTTTGCTTCGGCAAAAACCAATTCTTTGACGCGCAAAGCCAATGTTTTTGTATCCATACTTTCTGCGGATTCTTCAAAATTATCTGTGCGAATCTGCAAAGAGACATACGCACCAACCAACGATGGGCGTGACAAATCTTCGATAGAACGTGGGGTATTATTCTGACCAATTTTCAATTCATCGGCCAATGATATAATCTGACGGTCAGCGTTAACCCAAACAGTGGTTGTCAGGACTTGGTTCAAGGCAATCATAATTTCTTTGATGTTTTTTTGCATGCGCGTTTCCCCTCCTTTCGGGCGTTGTTGTTAGAAATTATCTTGTTTTTCTGTAAACACAACAGTATTTACAAAATCGCCAGATAAATTTTATTTGTTTTTTTGTTTTTCCCAAAAAACCGCACACTTCGCAGATTTCTGGGCTTTTTATTTCTTTTCCCCTTGTCTATACAAACATCTTAGAACAAAAACGAATCGCAGGTCAAGCACAAAATATAATTATTTTCATTTTATTTTAATTTTTTTATTTTTTACTTTCCAGGCCATAAAATACCATAAAACAATTATAAATTGTCATTGACAACCAAAAATTCCCGTGCTACATTGACCCTGAAGCAGGAAGAGACGCGGGTCAAACGCCCGAAAAAAACAGGAATTCATAAATGTCATTGTTTCTCTCATCTTATGAAAATCGTTTGGATACAAAAGGGCGCATTTCTGTGCCTGCCTCTTTCCGCGCTTCGGTTGCAAATGAAAAATTCGCGGGCGTGGTATTATATCGTTCTTTTACAAACAACTGCATCGAAGGACTGTCTATGTCCCGCATGGAACAAATGGCTGCCGCAACAGATAAAATGGGCATATTCGACAGCGAACTGGACGATTTGTCCGCAATGCTGTTTGCAGACGCGCGCCAGTTGGCATTTGATGTGACCGGTCGCATTGTTATTCCAACAGACTTATTAAAACACGCAGGCATTACAGATACCGCCATATTCGTTGGTCGTGGCAACAGTTTCCAAATATGGAACCCAGACGCATTCCGCGCAGCCCAGGAAAAATCTCTGGGGAACCTGCGCAAAAGTCGCCCTAACCTGAAAATCGGCGACTGATATACCAGTTCCTTTCTTCGTATAAAAAATCCCGCATCTGCGGGATTTTTTTATTCTGTTTCTTGTAATTTTGCACGAACATCTGATAACGCGCGGGCGCGTTCCTCTATCAAACCGTTCAGGTTTGCCTGGGTCAACCCAGCCGCATACTTTATCGCGTTCGCAAATGCCAGCGCATCACTGTTGCCGTGTGTTTTAAACGCAAAACCACGCAACCCTAAAAATGTTGCACCCGCGTATGAACGAGGATCTATCTTATGTTTCAAGCGCTTAAATACATGAACCAAGAAAAACGCACCGATTATCGCCAATACAGATTTCTTGAAGTTTTCAACGATAACGCGCTTTATCAGTTTAGCGGTTCCTTCAACCGTTTTTAACACGATATTACCTGTAAAGCCATCAGTGACCACAACCTGAACACGACCAGCACTGATGTCGTTTGCCTCGACAAAACCGATGTATTCATACGGCAATTTATCTTTATTTTCTGTCAGAACCTTGTTCAAATGAACCAATGTTTCGTTCCCCTTGGTTTCTTCGGAACCAATATTTAAAACCCCCAGTTTCGGACGCGGCATACGGCCTACAACCTCGGCATAAACGCTGCCCAGAACTGCAAAATCAAATAAAACATTTTCATCACAGTGAACATTTGCGCCCAAATCCAACACAACCACCCGGCTGTCCCCTGCCCCAGATGGCAACATTGTTGTAATGGCAGGGCGTGCAATACCATCGATTGTCTTTAACGCTAACTTAGATAAAGACATCAACATACCTGTATTACCCGCACTGATAATCGCAGCAGAATTACCTTCTCGCACATCTTTGATAGCCATATACATAGAAGTATCCTGGGAATGACGCAAGACATCCATAACCTTGTCCGTGCCTTTGATAACATTTGGTGCATGAACAATTTCTGTATTGCGTGCAACACGCGGATATTTTGCCACCAATTTGCGCAGCTTCTTTTCATCACCGAACAAACGAAACGCAATATTGTTTTCACCATTTTGATACAAGAATTGATTCATACCGCCCAACACAGCGTTTGGACCTTTGTCACCACCCATTGCATCAATTGCGATTATTTTCTTTTCTTCTGACATCGTATTAAAAAAACAGAAACAGGCACACTGGTGCGCCCTGCTTCTGCTTTATCCCATTTATTTGGTTAACTTATTTTGCACCGCATGCAGGGCAAACATGATGTGGGCGTTTCTTTTCGCCACATGTTTTACATACACCGCATGGCATTACAGACAACGCGTCGTGTGAACGGCGTTGTGCGCTGCGTGCTTTACTTGTCTTACTTTTTGGCGTTGCCATTTTTTATCCTTTTTATTTTATGACTGTCCTATTTTATTCAAATCATTCCGATTTGCAAGGAAAAGTTTTAAAAGCCTTTTGGCTTCGTGACCGGCGTTAATACCAGCCACGAATCCCACTTTTGATTATATATCCAGCAATTGTTGCTGACCGTTGCCTTCGCGCGCCAAACGTTCTGCTTTTTCTTCTTCTTTGGCAATTTCGCGAACGCGACGAACATACGCACCTGTTCCAATTGGAATCAAACGACCAACAATCAAGTTTTCGTTGATACCAACCAATTTATCGGTCGAGCCACTAATCGCTGCATCAACCAACACTTTGGTTGTCTGTTGGAACGATGCATTCGAAATGAACGAACGCGATGTCAGTGATGCACGGGTCAAACCAACCAAAACCTGAGAGGCAGTCGCCAATTTGCCGTTATCACGCGCAACACGTGCATTTTCTTCTTCGAAATCAACGCGGTCGACAACCTGACCCATCAAGAATCCTGTGTCACCCGGATTTGTGATTTCAACACGACGTGTCATTTCGCGTATCAAAATTTCAATATGCTTGTCGTTGATAACCACGCCCTGCAAGCGATAAACCTGCTGAATCTGTTCAACCATAAAGGTCGCCAATGCTTTCTGACCCAAGATACGCAAAATATCTTGTGGCACTGGATCACCATCAACCAGTTTTTCGGCCTTGCGAACTGTGTCCCCACTGCGTACCAACAGGTTTGTGCCTTTTGGAACAGCATATTCAACAGGCGCAGTACCATCAGTTGGTTCAATGCGGATAACAATCTTGTTTTTCGCATCTTCCAGCTCAACTGTACCATCAACTTCTGCCAACAATGCAGGGTTAGTTGGACGACGCACTTCCAACAATTCATTAACGCGTGGCAAACCACCTGTAATGTCGCCTGTACGTTTTGTCTGAACAGGGATGCGGGCCAAAATATCACCAGCAACAACACGGTCGCCATTTGCAACATTCAAAATAGAATAGATTGGCAACAGGTATTCGGCAATTTTTTTACCACCCAATGAAATAATGTTCCCTGATTCATCAACCAATGTGACCGCTGGCTTCAAAGCTTTCTTGGTATTTGTTTTCCAGTTAATAACTTTGCGTGAAACGATACCAGTCATAGAATCAACTTCTTCTTGGTATGAAACATTTTCAATCAAGTCATTAAAGTTAACAATACCGTCTTTTTCTGCGATGATTGTATTTGAATATGGATCCCATTCTGCAACCTTGGCGCCTTTTTCAACGGCATCACCGTCATTAACAATCAACATAGATGCGTATGGCAAGTTGCTGCTGAACAGTTCTTTGCCTTCGCCATCAACGATTGCCAATTTGCCGTTGCGTGACAGAACAACTACACGACCTGCGCTGTTCTTAATTGTGTTAACGCCTGACAATTTAACAGTACCAGATACAGGAACTTCGATAAAGTGACTTTCTGCACCACCTGATGCAACACCACCAATGTGGAAAGTACGCAATGTCAACTGTGTACCTGGTTCACCAATCGACTGACCTGCGATAACACCAACCGCTTCGCCAACGTGTACCAACGCATTACGCGACAAGTCCATACCATAACATTTTGCACACAAACCGTCACTGCAACATGTCAGCACACTGCGTACATCAACAGATGGCAGGCCGGATTCATTGATTTTCTTTGATGCAGCCTTGGTAATTAATTCACCAGCTGGAACAATAATTTCTTTGGTAATTGGATGAACAATGTCATGTGCCGCGGTGCGTCCCAAAACAACATCACCCAATGCAACAGACAATGTCGAACCCTGATATACAGGTTTTGCTGTAATAAAGTCTGTTGTGCCACAATCGTGTTCTGTGACAACTGTGTTCTGAGCCAATTCAACCAAACGACGTGTCAAATAACCAGCGTCAGCAGTTTTCAACGCGGTGTCCGACATACCTTTACGCGCACCGTGGGTGGATGTAAAGTATTCAGACATCGTCAGACCTTCTTTAAAGTTCGAAATAATTGGAACTTCGATAATAGAACCGTCTGGTTTCTGCATCATACCACGCATACCCGCCAACTGTTGAATCTGACGTTTGGAACCACGTGCACCAGACAACGCCATCATATATACAGAATTCCAATTGTCGCCTGTTGTTTTACCCAACGCAGCATACGCCATATCACCCAGTTTATCTGTTGTTTTATGCCACAAGTCAATCAACTTGTTATAACGTTCGCCGCCAGACAACAAACCGTTTTGATATTGTTCTTCGATTTCTGCTGCTGCTTTTTCAGATTCTGCAATCAGATCTTTCTTTTCTTCTGGAATTACTACATCGTCGTATCCAATTGAAATACCACTGCGTGCAGCCTGTTCAAAACCAGTGTTCTTTAACGCGTCAGCCAACATAATCATTGCTTTGTCACCACAACGTTCGTATGTTGTTGATAACAACGCTTTGATTTCGCCACGCGGCATAACTTTGTTAACCATATCAAATGGCATTTCATCACAATCTGGCAACAGTTCGCCCAAAATCATACGGCCCGCTGTTGTTTTGTATGTTTTGCCTTTGATGCGCGCAACAATTGGTGTATGCAATGTGATAGATTTATTTTCCAACGCCAATTGAACTTCGTCCATATTTGCAAAACGCGGTGACTTATCGCTGTGTTCGCCGTTAATCAACGAGATATAGTAAACACCCAATACCATGTCCTGGGTCGGGACAATCATTGGTTCACCGTTTGCAGGCGACAGCACGTTGTTAGACGACAACATCAATGTACGCGCTTCTAATTGTGCTTCTAATGAAATTGGAACGTGAACAGACATCTGGTCACCGTCAAAGTCAGCGTTAAACCCAGCACAAACCAACGGATGCAGACGAATTGCCTTGCCTTCAATCAAAACAGGTTCAAATGCCAACAACGACAATCTGTGCAAAGATGGCGCACGGTTTAACAATACAGGATGTTCATAGATAACCTTTTCCAGAATTTCCCATACGATTTCTTCGCCGTTTTCAACCATTTTGCGCGCTGTCTTCAATGTGTTTGCATAATCACCCGCCAACAAGCGTGCATAAACAAATGGTTTAAACAATTCCAACGCCATTGTCTTTGGCAAACCAACCTGATGCAATTTCAATGTTGGACCAGACACAATAACCGAACGGCCGGAATAATCAACACGTTTACCCAACATATTCATACGGAAACGACCGGATTTACCGCGCAAAGAATCAGACAAAGATTTCAATGGGCGACGGTTCTGGGATACCATTGGGCGCGCTTTGTGCCCATTGTCAAACAATGAGTCAACCGCTTCTTGCAACATACGTTTTTCGTTGCGGATAATAATATCAGGTGCGTGCATTTCCATAAAACGTTTCAAACGATTATTACGGATAATTACGCGGCGATACAAGTCGTTCAAATCAGACGCAGCAACATGCCCCGCATCCAATGTGACCAATGGACGCATATCTGGTGGAATTACAGGAATAATATCTGGCATCATCCATGCTGGTTCTGTTTTGGAATCCAAGAAAGATTCAACCAATTTTAATTGCTTGATCAAACCCTTGCGTTTTGCTTCGGATTTTGTATC
>CAJGDG010000020.1 GCA_904502095.1 uncultured Alphaproteobacteria bacterium | reverse complement strand
TTTTACGAGGTTTCCGAATCAGTTGGTTTACTGTTGGCATTCAAAATTCTCTTTCTTTTTTCTACCTGTTTTTAGTCTGCACAAAACCCGCTTATCAGACTTATTTCAACGACTTAACGCCGGATTATAATTCTGAAAACAAAAGCGGTTTCATGTGTTTATTGCTTTCCTTGTTTACACAGAAAGCGAACATACTATAAACAGCATCCCCCCAATTGTCAAGAAAATTATGGGAAAAAATCATAAGATTTTCGCTTGAAATGCCCGAAAAAGCAGGAATTTAAAGATTTAACAAAAATGACAAAAACACATTCTGTATAAAGCATAAAAATCCGCCATGCGGCGGACTTAAAAAATCAAAAATCAGCACCAAATTGAAACTTGAAAGACATCGGCGCATCTTCAAAACCATGAACAACATCTTTCGACATTAACAGCCCCACATACTTTGTTGGACTGATATTATAGTTCGCACCCAATTCAATACGCAGCCGTTCCCCATCATAATATTCATCAAACAAGTCAAAATCAAACAAGACACCCCCAACCAAATTCCAGGCAGAATCAATTACATACTGTCCCTGCATCCCGACTGTCATCGCCCATGCATCGTGCTCACGATGGGGCAAATCGTCCTTTTGATAATCCAATTCAACAATCCCGGCCAGGGTCCAAGTATCCGTCACGCGTCCAACACGCGCACCCGCCGTCCAATTATAGGCAACCGTCTCTAACCCGTCTTTGGTGTTATAAATCTGTTTAACAGACGCATAGACATCGGCCTGCTTTTCACCTTGGGTTAAAATAGACCAATCAAGCCCCAGTTCCAAATCGTTCCAGGCCCATTTTCCAAACTGCGGATTATCAGAAGAATCATATGACCCACTGGTCGATAACGACACAGTCAAAGCATCTGTTATCCCATACCCAAATTCATCACGCATATAAAATTGTTCAAATTTGGTATTTAATTCAATCGGGGTTAAAACATTATAGAAACGCCCCGCCGCAGGACTATAAAACGGATTTCCATTAATTATATTTTGTGCATTTGCAGACCCAGCCGCTATCAAAACAGCACCAGAAATAAAAAACATTTTTTTCATATATCTCTCCTTTCGTATTGATATTTTAAGAGATATAAAAACGTATATAAACAGGAACCTTTTCCACAACAAAAAACGCAAAATAACTTATTTGTTCTCTTTTATTTTACGCCACGCATTATGATTTTTTTGATGTTCAGCATAATCAATTGAAAACCTGTGTCCACCCTGCCCGTCTGCAACAAAGAACAAGAACTTTGTCTTGGCCGGTCGCAACACAGCGCGCAACGCCGCCAACCCAACATTCGCAATTGGCGCAGGCGGCAGCCCAGAATTTCTGTATGTATTATAAGGGCTATCTATCTTTAAATGCCCGCGCAACAGTGGCTGTCCCTGCATATCCCCCAAACCATCCGTCAAAACATAAACAACTGTTGGGTCCGCCTGCAACCGCATTCCCTTGTTCAAACGATTTAAGTAAACACTGGCGACAATTGGCATTTCACGCGCCACAGGCGTTTCTTTTTGTACAATAGAAGCCAAAGTCAAAACCTGGTCCCAATTTTTTAACGGCTTTGGCAAATTACTATTCGCTTTGCTCAAATGAGTCCGCACATCCAGCATCTTTTTTCGCATTAATTCCAAAACAGACAACCGACTGGCGCCACGCGCAACCCGATATGTATCAGGGAAAATTTGCCCATCTTGCAAATTACATACAGGTCTTGACTTATCGCTATCACACTCTACCTCCCCCGTTAAGCCAGAATGTTGCAGCAACAAGTTTTTTATCTGCTTAACAGTCAAACCTTCGGGCACCACGACAGTTGTTGTTGCAACATCACCTGAAACCAACATTTTTGTAATTCGCCACAAACTGGCCCCACGCGGAATATCATATTGCCCACTTTGAATTTTTCCACCATGAAACCTGACCGACGCAACAAATGCGTCTTTGGAATAAATCAAATTATTTTGCACCAAACGATTCGCAACACCCGTCACCGAATCGCCACGCACAACATTAAAAACCGTTGGTCGCAACACAGTCGAACGAACGCACACCACATAAAAAAAGACAGCCGCCACCACAACAACTGGCGTCAGCACAAACCACAACAATATATTTTTTTTGAAAAACTTCCTGCGCTTTGACATGAATTAAATTATGACACAATAAAATATATTTTCAAGCGACCATCAAACAATTAATCCTTTTCATAATGCGACACAGGCACCAAAGCAACCGACAGTCCGCCCTGTTCTCGCTTCTTATAATTGGCACGCGCATCCGCATACAAAAAACACCCCTTCTTAAAACTGTCATTTATTTTTTTTGCCAAGCGTTTAACATCTTTTTCATTGTTCACTTCTGCCACAACCCAGCGCAAATATACATACAACTCAGATATCTTGGAATCATAATGCCACTTTAAATTCGAATTTTTTGTGCGCGGCAAAGCGTTTACCATACGCCATATTTCAGGCGACCTAAACTGATTGTACATTGCGCTGAACTGTGTACGATAACCAGCCATTTCGAAATCAATAATCGACAACTTTTTATTTGCCATATCAACAATTATATTATCTGGATGCAAATCATTATGCCCAAAAACAAAAATCTGATTTTCTGGTAAATTACGCAAAAAGACAAAGCAGTCGCCCAAGAACCTTTTTACCTCTTCCTTTAAAACATTTTTTCCACGACTATCCAACAAATATAAAAAATCCCCTAAATTTTTCACAGGCAGACTACCAACAGACTGTGTCAATATTTTTGTGTGCTGCACAGGTTCCAGTTCTGACATATCATTAATAAATTCTGAAATCGCACGATATGTCCAAGACTTGTTTTCCTGCAACAAATCCTTGGGCACATTGCGCAACAATTGCCCATACACAAAATCTTCACGCACTTTACCGTGCGCAACAAATGTTTTTGGCACATTATATGCAGGATTATTTTTTTCACGCAATCTATCTGATATCTTTTTTGATTTAGTCTGATTTTTTAACCACACATCTGGCGATTTTGCAAACATCCCAACATTACTAACATTTTTTTCAACCACATCCCCAGTCAAACTTTTAAAAACGCGCACACTGGTTCCATGTCCAGAAAAAACATCTTCTTTGGAATCAGATTTTATAATTTCAAAATTTGTTACCGGCTTATCCATATTATTAACATTATAACACAACACAACTAAAAAACCACCCGAAACGGGCGGTTTATTTTTCTTCGTCTTCTTTACCAAGACCGATTGTATTTTTAATCGGCTCGACAATCGTTTCTTTGGCGCTATCCAATGTGCGAATAAGCGCACGACGAATCTTTCCACTGATTGTCATTGGCAAAGTATCTACAAATTCAATAATACGCGGACTTTTATAGTGCGCAGTATTTGTTTTCACATGATCTTGCAATTGACGAAGCAAGACATCGTTTGCCTGAAAGTATTTGTTTAAAACAATAGTCGCCTTGACCGCCTGACCACGTGACGCATCAGGCACACCCGTCACTGCGACTTCACGAACAGCTGGATGTTCCAACAATACAGACTCAACCTCAAATGGGCTGACACGATAGCCGCTGGTCTTTATCAAATCATCGTTACGACCCACAAACCAAAAATAACCATCTGCATCCAGATACGCCATGTCGCCAGTCCGATAAAAATCGTCACGATACGCGTTCTGGGTTTGTTTTTCATTTTTATGATAACCTTGGAACAACCCCAAAGGTTTGCCATCTTTTACATTGACACAAATTTCACCAACAACATTTGCATCTGTTATTCTGCGACCACGTTCATCCAACAGTTGAATATCCCAACCTGCTGCCGGCACACCCATAGAACCGGGCTTTGGTTCAATCCATTGATTGTTAAATAACAAAACAGATGTTTCCGTTTGCCCAAAACCCTCACGCAATTTCACACCTGTTTTTGCCAAGAACTGTTCATAAACTTCTGGGTTCAATGCTTCACCTGCAACATCCGCTTTGACCAAAGACGACAAATCAAACTTTTTCATATTTGCATGAATCATCATTTTATACGCAGTCGGTGGCGCACAAAACGAAGTCACTTTATTTTCCGAAATCGCCCGCAACAAATCATTTGCAGTAAACACACGCGAAAAATCAAATACAAATACAGTCGCACCAGCCAACCATTGACCATACATCTTGCCCCACGAACATTTTGCCCAGCCAGATTCGGACAACGTAAAATGAATATCGCCATCACACAAGCGCTGCCAAAATACAGCGGTATTAATATGCCCCAACGGATAAACAAAATTATGCGCAACCATCTTTGGCATATCTGTTGTTCCGCTGGTAAAATAAACCACCATCGTATCAGTATTTTTATTTTCCACGCGCTCAAATTCAGCTGGATATGCATCACATGCACTGGACACATCGGCACAATCAATTAATTGCACCCCCGCATCACCAATCGCGCTTTTTATTTCGGCCATAATTACACCATCATCAAACGCGATTATCGTTTTAGATTCTGCCGCCTTGATACGAAATTTAATATCTTCTGACTTTAATTGATTTGTTGACGGGATTGGAATTGCCCCTAATTTATGCATCGCCATCATCAGCACCCAATATTCCCATCTGCGACGCATAAATAATAAAACCGTATCTCCACGCACCACACCCCGCGCACGCAAAAAGTTCGCAACAGAACCAGACATATCAGACAACATTTTAAACGTTATTTCTTTTCTGTCGCCACTATCATTCACCCACAAAACGGCCAATTTGTCAGGAGTTTCACGTGCAATAACATCAACAACATCATACGCAAAATTAAAGTTTTCTGGAACAACCGGCACCGCATTTTGAACATAATCATTATAATCGTCAAATTTTTCTTTTTTCAAAAATCGCGTCGCGAACATATTTACTTCCTTTTCTATAAGTCTAAATAAATATGGGGCAAATATGAAAAATTACAAGAAAAAAATTAAAAAAATATTGCAAACCCCAACAAATCCTTGCATAATCAAGTCCAAAGCCATCGGAGTATAGCTCAGCCTGGTAGAGCGCTACGTTCGGGACGTAGAGGTCGTGGGTTCGAACCCCGCTACTCCGACCATTATAAAAAAAACAATAAAAGGACTAGGTATGTTTGAATATGGCCCACATTGCAACGGCTGCGCAGCATATTGCAAAATTGAAATCAAATCTTGCACATGCAGCCTGGTAAAAGACAAAGAAATCAAAACAAAAAAACACAACTGCACACACGAACAAATTGCAAACACTCAAAAAATTTGCAAAAAATTGTGCACACACTATAACAAACAGTCTGAAACAGATTCAACAAATAACAAATTTTATCTGAAACAAGATATTCACTGCAACGGCTGTGATAAAAAATGTCAAATTTCATATAATCCAAACTTTTCAAATCTGGTAAAAATTGGCGACACACAATTTGCTGGCACACATGCATCTGCATACGACGCCTTGTTGTTTGGTTTGGAAAAATGCAAACAATGCATATATCATAAAACAAAATAAAAAAACGCCCGTCTGGGCGTTTTTTATTGAATCTTTTTCAAAACCAAGGATGCGTTTGTTCCACCGAATCCAAAAGAATTACTGATTGCAACATCAACTTTGCGTTGTTTTGCAACATGTGGAACCAAGTCTGTTGTACCAACAGCATCTTCTGGGTCATCCAAATTAATTGTTGGCGGAACAACACCGTCACGAATTGCACAAACACAGAATATTGCTTCAACCGCACCGGCCGCACCCAACAAATGTCCCGTCACAGACTTTGTCGATGACATCGATACAGGCAGATCACCAAACAGATTTTGAACCGCTGCCAATTCGCCAACATCACCCAGACCAGTCGATGTACCATGCGCGTTGATATAATCAACATCGCTTGGTTGCAAGCCCGCATCTTTTAACGCCGCTTTCATTGCGCGCATACCACCTTCGCCACCTTCGGCAGGCGCTGTAATATGATACGCATCACCAGACATTCCATATCCTGCAACTTCGGCATAAATTTTTGCACCACGCGCGACAGCGTGTTCGTATTCTTCCAGAACCAAGATACCGGCACCTTCGGACATAATAAAACCATCACGATTTTTATCCCATGGGCGCGATGCTTTTTCTGGTTCATCATTACGGGTACTTAACGCACGCATAGCAGAAAAGCCTGCCAACCCAATACGGCCAACTGCACCTTCTGCACCACCACAAATCATAACATCTGCGTCACCATGCTGAATTATGCGCGCAGCCTCACCAATAGAGTGAGCGCCAGTCGCACACGCCGTCACAACAGAAATATTTGGCCCCCGGAATCCATATTTAATAGAAATATTACCCGCAGTCATATTTATAATACCCTTTGGAATAAAGAAAGGGCTGACCCTGCGTGGTCCACCTGTATGTAATTCAATACAATTATCATAAATCGTATTCAGTCCACCAATGCCACTGCCCACAGACACGCCGATACGGTCTTTATCCCCTTCAAAAGAATCCAAACCGGCATCTTTTATTGCTTCGTCTGCTGCAACCAAGCCGTATATAATAGACTTATCCAACTTGCGTTGTTCGCGTGGTTCAACAGCCGCATCAGGATTATACTGTCCTGGTTCTGTCCCCATTTGTGGAACACCCGCAATTTGCGCGGCCAAATCATCAACCTGAAACGCATCAATTTTGCGAACACCAGATTTCCCTGCGACAACATTTTTCCAGGCATATTCAACACCCGTTCCCACAGGCGATACAATTCCCATACCTGTAATAACAACTTTTCTCATTATGTATATTCCTTTATAAAATTAACACACAGCAATATCATAACTGTTTTTGTTTAAAATTGCAGTAAAAAAATCCGCCGGTCAAAACCATACCGACGGACATAAAAATTCAAAAGCAAAAAATATTATTTTTTGTTTGCTTCAATATATTTAACAGCATCACCAACTGTTTCCAATTTTGCAGCTGCATCATCTGGAATAGTGATGTTAAATTCTTTTTCTACTTCCATAACGAATTCTACAACATCCAAGCTGTCTGCACCCAAATCATTAACAAATGCTGCAGATTCTGTAACTTTTTCTTCTGGCACGCCCAGTTTATCAGCTACGATTTTTTTTACTTGTTCAAAAGTTGTCATTTTTTTTCCTTTGTTTTAGTTAATTTGTCTGGTCCATACCATGACCGTCATTATGGTACAGCCTATCATTTTCGAATAATACTGTCAAGCAATTATAACAAACGATAACAATTGACAAAAATCACACATTAAAAATCTTCTGAAAAAATATCATCTAATACAGCATTAAAATTTCTGCGCAAGTCCTCTTTATCCGCCGCCCAAACTAATTGCCGCATTAAAAATTTATGTACATCATCCATTGTTAAATTGGGGATTCCTGCCTGGGTCACCACCCGTTTCCACGAAGTCCGCGGATCCATTATGTGCATACCACCATGACTGGGGAACACCCACGCATCATCTTGGGGCAAATCCTGCAACAACACAACAGCCCTGTCCGTCAAAGGCATACCACGCCACATATATCCATTAAAATCCAACTCTTCCCACGACATAGAAAATATTTTTGAACGCGGTGCAAACCCATAAACCAGCATTAAAAACGCCGCACGCAAAACAATGTCTGTTTGTTCATTAATCACGCGCACCAAACGTTTCAAGCCATCTTTATTCAACGGCCGCACGCGTCTATTTTGTTTTATTTTTTCCAGCGCAACAATTGGATTATTTTTTAAATATCCCATTTCAACAGCGTAATTAAAAACACTCTGCATTAAATCTTGCATACGCGACGCAATCGCAGTCCCAGAAATTTTTGCGACCACATCTTTAACATCTTTTTCTGAAATTGCATCGATATTTGTATCAAACAATTCGGACAAATGCAGATTAATTGCACGCACCAATTTCATAAAAGAATCTTCTGATCTGCGAACTTTATTTTTCAAATATAAATCTAAAAATTCTTTAAAGGTAATTTTTTTTCTGCGCGCCACAATCTTTTTATTTGCCGCATCCAAAACATTTGCAACAGCTGCGCGCGCTGCATCGATATCTATATCAGGATAATTTCCGATAATAATTCGTTTGTCTTTACCATGAACACGCTTACGAACAAAGAAAGTCTTAACCCCACGACTGGTAATATACATACGCAATCTTGGTTCTTCTATATCTTGAACGACATCGAACCCACGCGTTGGTGCAGGTAAATTGTCCAAAATATACGAATTAAAATAAAATTGGTGCGCCATTTTGGCCCCCTTTTGATTTTATTATTTTTGGTTTACTTTTTGTTTCCAAAAATTTTTATATTCTTGTTCATATTTTTTATATTTTTGCAAAGCCTCAACATATTGCTTGTTTTTATAATAAGCCTCACACATATATCTAGAACACTGCTTCTCGTTACCAATCGGCGCAAATTCCAAACAACGCGAAGTCACTGTCGTACATATTTCACGCCCGGTCAAACGACCTGTCAGACTTTTTTCCAAATGAGAAAACAAAATTTTTCGTTTAATGCACGCATTATATTCCGTAGATTCGACTTCTTCTTCAAACAATTTTTCAACACCAGACCGCGCGGCACACAATGCCTGCATCGCATCAAACCATTCTTCTTCTGCAGATTTATAATCTGCCCAATCTTGTTTTTTTTGTTTTAACGAAGTTTTAAAAACATAACTTAACCAGCTCATTTTTTTACGCCTTTTTGCCCTAAGAAACCTTTAACGCATTTATAAATGCAGATTGTGGGATTTCTACATTACCGAACGAACGCAAACGCTTTTTACCTTCTTTTTGTTTTTCCAGCAACTTGCGTTTACGCGTGATATCCCCCCCATAGCATTTTGCAGTCACATCTTTTCGATATGCAGCAATAGTCTCTCGTGCAATAATTTTTCCACCGATTGCGGCCTGCAACGGTATTTTAAATTGGTGTCTTGGGATTAAATCTTTCAGTTTTTCAACAATCTGACGACCGCGTTTTTCTGCAAAAGACCGATGGCACATAAAAGACAACGGTTCTACATTTTCTTCGTTAACCAAGATATTTACCTTTACCAAATCAGACGCCTGATAACCATACACAACATAGTCAAACGACGCATATCCCGAAGAAATAGATTTTACCCTGTCATAAAAATCGAACACAATTTCCGCCAAAGGCAATTGATAAACCAAAACTGCCCTGTTCCCAACATAAGATATATTTTCTTGAACCCCACGGCGCTCTGCACACAAAGACATAATTCCGCCCATATACTTATCAGGCATCATAATCGTAGCGCGCACCCACGGTTCTTCGATAGATGCGATTCTGGTTGGTTCTGGCATATCTGCAGGATTTTCCAAATCAACCACTTCGCCATTTCGCAAATGAATTTTATACAACACGCTGGGCACAGTATTAATCAAGTTCAGATTAAATTCGCGCGATAATCTTTCGCTGATAATTTCCATATGCAACAACCCCAAGAAACCACAGCGCAGCCCAAACCCCAACGCCGAAGACTTTTCAACCGTAAACATAAAAGAAGCATCATTTAACGCCAATTTTTCTGCGCTTTCACGGAAAGTCGGATAATCGTCAGCTTCGACCGGAAAGAAAGAAGAAAACACCACCGGCACAGACGGTTTAAACCCAGGCAACGCATTTGCATTTTCGGCCCTTGCATCGATAATTGTATCGCCAACCTTGCAATCATGAATTGTTTTCATACCAGTAATAATAAACCCAATTTCACCGGTATGCAGTTTATCTACATTAACCATTTTTGGTGTAAAGTACCCAATTTTATCAACAACATATTCCGCACCAGTTGCCATAAATTTAATTTTCTGACCACGGTTTAACACACCATCAACCACACGCACCAGAATCACAACACCAAGATAAGAATCATACCAAGAATCCACCAACAGCGCACGTGCAGGCGCATTTTCATCGCCATGTGGTGGCGGCAGTTTATTAACAATCTCTTCCAACAGTTCCGGCACACCATCGCCTGTTTTCCCAGACACAGCCAACGCTTCGCCCGCATCCAGCCCAATAACATCTGCAATTTGTTCACGCGCAGCGGCAACATCACTGGATGGCAAATCGATTTTATTCAGCACAGGCAGCATTTCCAAATCGTTATCCAACGCCAAGTACGCATTTGCCAGCGTTTGTGCCTGAACCCCCTGGGTTGCATCAACCAAAACCAGCGCCCCCTCACACGCGGCCAACGAACGCGACACTTCGTACGAAAAGTCCACATGTCCCGGCGTGTCCATCAAATTCAGTTGATAAGTTTCGCCATTTTTTGCCTTGTAATTCAAGCGCACAGTTTGCGCCTTAATCGTAATTCCGCGTTCGCGTTCGATATCCATAGAATCCAAGACCTGGGCCTTCATTTCGCGCGATTGCAGACCACCTGTAAATTCAATCAACCTGTCTGACAGCGTTGATTTACCATGATCGATATGTGCAACAATTGAAAAATTACGAATATTAGATTGCTTCATATAAAAACACCTATGCTTTCATGCGGCAATGATAAACCAGTATTTGCACAATCGCAAGGCGTTTTTTAAAAAATTATTTTAAATTATTCAGCAGTTCATCGATACGCGCAGCCTTTTCCAAAGTATCATCGTATTGGAATTTAATATCAGGCACATATTTTTGATTCATACGCGCAGCCAATTCGAACCGCACCGACCGTGTAATTTCATCCAGTCTTTTCTGCACAGCATTGATATTTTCATTACGAGTATAGAAAAACAAGCGCACAAATTGCAGCCCACCATGCGCCACAGCCCCCACCAATGATACGCCAGCAATAATTGCATCGTCCCCATAATTATCACGCAGAATTTCTGCGACCAGTGTTTGCACCTTGGCCGCGACCCGTTCACCACGATTTGAATTCACATGTTTTTTTTGCATTTTTATATATCTTTGTTTTTGTTATTTTATTGTATTGTAAAGTATAAAATTTTAAATTACAATCAAGTAAATTTTTCACAGGGGAAAATATGAAATTTTCAGAATTTATATTAAAAAAATCAGAATCACGCGGATATTCATGGTTGGTATTTTTTCTGACCATATGCGAATCTATATTTTTATTTATTCCACCCGAAGTTTTCATGACCCCACCAATTATCGCGAACAAGCGTCGCGCCCTGCCTATTACAGTTGCAGCATCACTGGGGTCAATTGTTGGTGGCGCCATTGCATATATGATTGGATTATGGTTATACGATTCGGTTGGTGTTTGGTTAATTGAAACATTTTCAAACCCTGCGTTAATTGAATCTACGATAAAACCAATGTTTTCAAAATACGGTATATTAATTATCGTATTAACTGCGGTCACACCAATACCGTACAAGTTATTGGCAATATGGTTGGGCTTTATTGGATATCCGATGCTGTTATTTTTGGCAGTATCTGCGATATTCCGCACAGGCCGCTTTGCGATAATTGCAACATTACTGTACTTTTTCCAAGAACAAGCGAACGCAATTGTAAAGAAATATTTCTGGCCATTAACAATTGGCGCAATTATTGCCGCAGTACTGGGAATATGCCTGATTGGTTTGTTTTAAACAAAAATCCTGCGACCGCAGGATTTTTTCAAACCGTAATAAAAATTATTCAACCCAAATTGTTGCAACCGTATCACCGGTCTGTCCAACAGGAATTTCACCAAACTTTACAACCCCGGCGGTATCGCGCGTTGCAGCCACAGCCTTTAACTTGGTCTTATCATTTTCATCAACAACAATTGTATCAGAGTTAACAATTTTTTCCTGTCTTGTATTCAATCCGGCATCGACATAACCCTTGCTGGTCATTGCAGCATGCGATACAGTTGAAAAAACCGCTAAAAACAAAGAAATAATTGCAATTTTCTTCATTACTAATTTCTCTCTAAATCTCTACTGATATAATAATATCAAAAAATGCACAATCAGGTCAATAGCCAAATTTATTTTTTATAATTTTTTACGATTTTTTCTTTTTCCCCGCCCGCACTTCAAAGCCTTGGCGAAGTAGTGTCGAAGTAGTGTCATTCTGGGGCTTGACCCCAGAACCCAGGTCATCATGCAAATAATGAAATATTACCTGGGTATGAAAGTCAAGCCACAGGATGACAAATTGATTGAAATATTACCTGGGGCCTGTGGTCATTCCACGGCTTGACCGTGGAACCTAGGTAAATAATTCTTATTTGCATAAACAACCTGGGTCCTGGGGTCAAGCCCCAGGATGACAAAAGAAAGAACTTCCATATATAATTTTAAAATTTTTTTGTAAAAAAACTTAAAAACTCTGTCATTCCACGGCTTGACCGTGGAACCTAGGTCATCATGCAAATAATGAA
>CAJGDG010000019.1 GCA_904502095.1 uncultured Alphaproteobacteria bacterium | reverse complement strand
TCGGTGCATGATGCTGTTTTGTCGTTAAATGTCGATTCGGCGCATCGGGATGCGGTACTGCGTGAAATGGATATGGCGCAGCGATTGGGTGTTCATTATATATCTGATGACAGTGAATTTTATCCAGAAAATTTGCGTGCGGTAAAAAATCATCCGCCGGTTATATCTGTGCGCGGAAATTTGCACACCTTAAAAAAGCCAATGGTATCAATTGTTGGTACGCGTCACGCAACCGCCGCAGGGATGAATATGATTGCAGATATTGCACAAAAATTTGCAGAAAATAATACAGCGGTGGTGTCTGGGATGGCGATTGGTACGGATACGGCGGCGCATCGTGGTGCGTTGCGCGCGATGGGCGATTCGGTGACGGTTGCAGTGTTGGCAGGTGGGGTTGATTATATTTGGCCATTGGAAAACGAATCGTTGTATTGGGAAATAGCAGAGCGTGGATGCGTTATCAGCGAAATGCCTGTTGGTTTTGTGCCGTTGGCGACAAACTTTGTTCCGCGCAATCGTTGGGTTGCCGGGATGTCAGACAAATTAATTTTAGGCGAAGCGGATTTAAAATCAGGTTCAATGACAACTGCGAATTTTGCGATTGGATACGGTCGTGATGTTTGGGCAATCCCATCGCATCCGGCGGATTTGCGCAGTGTTGGGCCGAATTCGCTGATTCGGTCTGGGACAGCAAAATTGTGTATGGGGGTGTCTGATTTCTTTGAAACTGAAAAAAAGACAGATAAAAAAATTAAAAAATCAGAAAAAAACGATTCGGAAAATTCGCTGATTGATAAAATAGGAAACGTTCCCGTTTCAGAATCTGTATTGGCACAGGTTGTCAAAAAAACAGTTTCGGAAATTAAAAGCGAATTAGTTGTGTTGGAATTACAGGGTTTGGTGCGAAAAGTTGATGGTGGATATGTTCTTATGTGATTCTTTTCGTGTATAGACAGTGTATATACAAACGGCAGAAAACAGCCAAAAAAACGAATCGTTGTCAAAAAATAAATGTTAAAAAATTGTTTAATATTTAGTTGTAAACGGAAAATTATCTTTTAAATTATTTGACGTATCCAAGACAGATTGAGAAACAAAAAAAATCAATCAAAGGCAGGGTAATAAAAATTATTTTGTTATCTTGTGAAAATAAAAATTGGTGCGGAAAACATTGTGGAATAACTGTGTTTCCCCACCGTGCGAGAGGGATGAAAAAGTAGGGCAATAAAAGTCAAATGTTCCGAATTAAAAAGAACAAATGACATTTTGTGCAGGTGGCTTTTACAACCAAATGCGCGATGGGCAGGAAACTCTTTTAGGGAAGGAAAGGAGAAAACGACATGCAGACACTGGCAACAAACCAAATGATAAACTTGGAAACTATCAAGGGGGCCATTGCCGCAAAAATCGATTCTGCCAGTTTTACTTCTTGGATTGCACCTTTGGGTTTTGATATTGTTAACGATACTTTGGTTTTGACTGCACAAAATCAATTTTCAGCAGATTTTATCAACAGCGTTCATGGCAAAACTTTGGCTGATGTTGCAGGTCATTTTGGTTTGGCATTGAATATTGTTGTTCGTGGTGCAACTGTATCTGTTGCAGCACCTGTTGCGAACGACAATCGTGTTCAGACATATGCGCCTGTGGCTGTGGCACGTGAAACAGCTGTTGCGTTCGATTCTTTCGTTTGCAGCGATGAAAACTTGTTTGTTTTATCAGCCTGCAAAAAATTGGCAGCGGGCTCTGTTCCTTTCAGTCCGCTGTTTATTTATGGGGCGGCGGGTTGCGGCAAAACATTATTGGCAGATTGTGTCGCAAACGCTGTTAATGGTCGTGTTGTAAAAATGACAGGTGCACAATTTGTATCTGAATTTACACGCAGTTTAAAAGATCATAATATTTTTGCGTTCAAAGATTTTTGTCGCAATTGTGATACTTTTATCTTGGACGATGTTCAGGTTTTGTCCGGTAAAAAGGCAACAACAGATGAATTTGTGCAATTGATTGTTGATTTGCGTAATGCAGGAAAAAATGTTGTTTTGACTGCAAATGCTGCGCCAAATAATCTGACAGGTTTTGACAGACATGCACAATCTTTGATGGCATCTGGTTTGACTGCAGATGTATGCGCGCCAAACGCACATGTAAAATCTGTTATTTTGACACGCGCAGGTGTTTCCAGTGATGTTGCAAATGCAATTGCATCACGCGTTGCAAACGATGGTCATGTCGTTGCGGGTATTGCGACAAAAATCAAAGCATACAAAGATTTGATGGGCGCAGATGTTGATATGGATGTTGCACAGCGTTTGTTGTCTGATACATTACAGCGTGCGAAAACACCAAATGAAATGGTTCGCAATATGTGTGAAAAATTGGCTGTGTCATACGATGCGGTTTGTGGTGCGGGTCGCAGTCGTTCATTGGTATTGGCGCGTCAGATTATGATGGTTGTATTGAAAAATGTGACAGGTTTGTCGTTAAATGAAATTGGTAATTTTGTTGGTGGTCGCGATCATGCCAGCGTTTTATATGCGATTCGCCAAATTGAAAAACAACAGGCAACAGATTTAGTATTGTCTGCCCAGATTCAACAGTTGATTGCAGAATGTAAGTAAGAAATCCGCCCTTGGCGGTTTTTTTATATTTGGAAATATGTGCGAATTGTGATAAAATCAAAGGGATAATATAAGATAGGATGGGATTTATGAAAAAGATTCTTTGTGCGTTGTTTTCAATGTTTTTTGTGGTTGCTGCTTCGTTGGCGGCTGACAGCAAAAATGCTACAAAATGTTTTGAGCGGGACAGCGACAGTTATGGCACTGTTTTAAAGGTGTTTTTTGATAATGATAAAAGTGATTTTCCGACGATTGGTGAAGAAAAATGTTTGGACGCTTTAAAAAACGAATTTGGGGGCAAAATTACGTCTGGTAATGAATATGTGTATCTGGTTGGTTCGACAAGTCAGTCTGGTACTTGGGAATACAATGCAGATTTGGCAAAAAAGCGTGTGGCGACAGTTAAAAATCTGTTGAATAGAGGGCTGAGCAAAACCCCCATATTAATAAAAGAATTTGTGGGTGGGGAAACGGATGCTTTTGTGAATAACCGCAACGCTCACTATGCCGATGATAGGGCAGTTATAGTTATCATTAATCCAAATATAGAAAAATTACAGGTGCGGGAAATAGAGAGCAGAATAAATAAGATTTTGGGGCTATATGCGAAAATAAGTATGAACTATTCATCGTTTTTTAGTGCGGAACGCAGCGTTTGGAAAAATGAAGAAGGTAAGTTTAATACTGCGCGCTTGTTGTCTGATTCGATTGCGGGTGTTGTGCTGGGGACAGCCGGTGGTTTGATTACGGCAAATGTGGTCAAGAAAAATCAAATTGAAAATGGTTTTGAAGATATGCGTTGTACCGTTGGTGGACAATCGGTTGCCGATTGGGGTGATGAATTTTCAGTTGGACGGAAATAAAAAATCCCCGTTTGGGGATTTTTTTAGTGGTTAGTGTTAGTGTAAGTGGTTAGTGGTGGAATTATTATAAAAAATATCAATCCCTTTGTCATCCTGTGGCTGGACCACAGGACCCAGGTTATATATCAATCAATTTGTCATCCTGTGGCTGGACCACAGGACCCAGGTTATTAATGCAAATTAAATATGATATATGACCTAGGTTCCGCAGGGCACCCGTGGAATGACAGAGTTTTTTGTTTATTTACCTAGGTTCCGCAGGGCACCCGTGGAATGACAGAGTTTTTAAGTTTTTTTACAAAAAAATTTTAAAACTATATATGTAAAGTTCTCTCTTTTGTCATCCTGTGGCTTGACCACAGGACCCAGGTAATTAATGCAAATTTGTGTTCGCGTTGCGAACATAGACCTAGGTTCCACGGTCAAGCCGTGGAATGACAATTTTTTTTTACAAAAAAATAATAATAAAAAAACCGGCGGTTGCCGGTTCTTTTTATTTAACAAAAATATATTTTTTTGTTTTTACACATGAATTGCATTTGTTGCATTTCGATTCTGTGTTTTCTGTTGCAACAGGTGCCAATACCTGACGTTCTGTGCGTGATGCAAAACCTGTTGTGTCGCGCATGTACAGGTCGCGGCAAAATGTGTTGCGATATACAATTTCTTTGTCTGTGTCTAAATCGCTGATGTCATTGGAATAACGGCGGCCAGATTCTGTGGAATAGAAAATGCAGTCCGCGCCATCTTGGACATAGCGTACATCGCCACGATAATAATCATAGGAAGAGCAGCCAGCCAGTACAACCAAACCGAATAATACAAATAAAGTTTTTTTCATGTTTTTTTGCCTTTTGTAATTATCGTTTATCTCTGTCCGTCCCCCAATTTTAATGTTATTGTTGCACAAATTGATGGCTTGTCAAGAAAAGACCTAAAAAAACAACAGATTTTATCGCAATTTGTGATATAATTGTTGGCAAAGAGGTTTTTTATGAAGTATACGGATTTGGGATTGGTTAATACAAATGATATGTTCATGCGCGCGTTGCGTGGTGGTTATGCAGTGCCGGCGTTTAATTTTTATAATATGGAATCTTTAAAGGCTGTTGTTAATGCGGCGCGTATCGCGCACAGTCCTGTTATTTTGGCGGTGTCAGAATCTGCGTTGAAATATATGGGCGCTGATATGGTAATGGCGATGGTGCGCGCAATGGATATTAAACCGCAAGAGCAAATTGCGTTGCATCTGGATCATGGGCGCAGTGTCGAGGTGTGTGCGCGTGCAATCGAGTGTGGTTTTTCGTCTGTTATGATTGATGCCAGTGATAAAAGTTTTGATGAAAATTTAAAAATGTCAAAGCAGGTCGTAGAAATCGCGCGCGCGCATAATGTTTCTGTCGAAGCGGAACTGGGGACGCTGGGCGGCGTTGAAGATGAAAATACATCTGGGGTTGCGGGCTATACTAATCCGGAAGACGCAACAAGGTTCGTTATGGAAACGGGAATTAATTCTTTGGCGGTTGCAATCGGTTCCAGTCACGGTGCCTTTAAGCGCGGTCGTGAAGATGAAGATTTGCGATTTGATATTTTGGCGGATATTGCAACGCGACTGCCAAATTTTCCATTGGTTTTGCATGGGGCGTCAAATGTGCCACAAAAATTGGTGACAATTATTAATGAATATGGTGGTAAAATTTCAGGTGCGCTGGGAATCAGTGTGGCGCAGTTGCGGCGCGCAACAAAAATGAATGTTTGCAAAATTAATGTGGACAGTGATTTGCGATTGGCGTTTTGTGCAGCAGTGCGCAAAGGGTTGGCTGAAAAACCACAGAGCTTTAATCCGCGTGATGTTCTGAATCTGGCCATGACGGCGATGGGTCAGGTCTGTTTGGATGAGATTCGTGATATTATGGGGTCAAATGACAAATTGTAATAATAGTGTTTGAACTTGCGGTTTTTTTGTGGTATAATTTTTGAAAAGAAAGGGGTTTAAAATGAAAAAAATTATAAATAAAGCAAATTTTGCATTAATTGCATTGATGGCAAGTGTTGCGCCTGCGATGGCGGCGGACAACGGTGTTTGTACGCTGGTCGCTAAATTGGGCGATGTTTTGGACTATATCCGTTTGTTTGCCTTTGTTGGTGCGGGTTTTTTAATTGCGGCATGGGCATGGGAATTTATTAAAGCCGGCGATGTCACAATGGATACTGTTAAGAAAAAGGGGATGGCGTTGTTGGTTGGTTGTTTCTTGCTGTTCTTTGTCGGTGCGATATTATCGTTCTTGATCAGTGCGGCGGGACCTGGTGGTTCGTTTGATTGTTATGCACAATTGAAAGACTGGTAAAAATAAAAAATGCGGTTTAAAACCGCATTTTTTTATTTTATTTGTGTTATCGTATATTTTGTGTGCTGAACTTTTTTACAAATTCTGTTTCCAGTTTTTGTAATTTTGTTTTTGCGCTGGGTACACTGGTTTTGGTCACAGACAGTTCTGGGGTGCGGCCGGTTTTGTTAAATAATTCGTTGCGGGCATTGTGCAATGCGTCGCATACAAAATTTTGGAATATTTCGTTATTTTTGTACTGGTTGCGGTTATAACGCGCGATTGCACTTTCAATTGCAATGGCGCGTGCATCCAATACTGTGTGATGCAAATAATCGTTTAATGGTTGTTTTTCTGATATGCCGTGTCTTTCCTTGACTTCTTTTGGGGTTCTGCCAAAGAAGTATGGTGCGGTTCTGTTTTGAAACGAACTGTGCTTTTGGCCCAGATGTTTTATTATGCCGGCCAGTTGTTTTTCGTATTTTGCAACATTTTCGCGTGACGATATACGCAATATCTCGTCTGATATGTTGCAGATTTCGTCAAAGTTTGGTTTGTCAGAAATTGCGCCGTGTAAAAAATATGCGTATGCAAATGCAGCATCCTGGGTTGTCATAGATTTTTTTATAAAAGATGCTGCGGCATATCTGGATGCCAAATAATCTGTTGCGTTTTTGTATTTGTGGTATCTGACGGTGAATTCATGGTGGGTGTCGTCAATGTGTGTTTTACGGAATGCGTGTTTTTGATACGCATCCATTTCGGGAAATTTTTTCCCATTAAAATCGTGTGGTGTAAATATATAACTGAAAATTTCGCGACCAGATATTAATTTTTCTGGGATAACGTTTTCGCCCAGTATATTGTGCAAATCGGATACATACCAAAATTCTGTAGGGGTCATGTTTGGTGTGTCCGATGTTGTGGCAAACAAATCCAGTTGTGTGTCTGGGGTTGATATATGTCTGGCGTTGTTTAATTGGTCAAAGATTATTTTGTATGGCATTTTTTTCTCTCCTGCTAATTTTTTTGTTGTTGATGTGTTATTTTCCTTCTTCGATGTTGGCCAGTGAAAATAACACGGATGATATCAGTGACTGATATGGAACATGTTGCGCGTCTGCCAATTCTTTTATCTTTTCCAGAATAGGGCGCGGAATACGCATGTTTATTACGCAATCTGATTTATTGAATGCCTTGTATGCGGCATACTCGCGCAGCAGTGATTCAATGTTCATAACAAACAGTTGTTGCATAACATTTGGCATTTACAAACTCCTATACTTAATGCAATACCACAGTCTTTACAATTAACTATACCATTGTATTTACATTTGTCAATACAAATATATTTACAGCTGTGATGGCTGTTGTATTGGGGTGAGTATGGGCGGTTGTGTTGCTTGCATTTTGGGTTTTGTGTGTTTAAAATTAGTGGGTAATACAAAGGGAAGGATTTATAATGATAAAAAAACTGTTTGTGGGGCTGGTGGCCTTGGCGTTGTTGTTTGGTGGCGCACGCGCTGAATTAAAGGTTGATATTGTTGCTGGTGGCGTGGAGCCAATATCTGTTGCTGTGCTGAAATTTGAAACGGTTGATGGGGTGCCTTCCAAAGATGCTGCGATGATACGCGAAGTGGTTGAAGCGGACTTGAAGCGAACAGGGTTGTTCCGTATTGTAAATCACGATGCATTTCCTGAATATGTTAAAATGGGAGAAATGCCAAACTTTAAATCTTGGGCGGCGATAAAGACCCAGGTTTTGGTTCAGGCGAAATTGTCTGTTGAATCTAAAAATGATTATAAGTTAGAGTTCTTTGTTTGGGATGTTGATGGTACAGAACAGATAGAGGCGCAGTCTTTGGTTGCGTCACGTAAATCTGCGCGTCGTTTGGCGCATATTATGGCGGATGCGATTTATGAACGTTTGACCGGTGAAATTGGATATTTTGATACCCAAATCGTTTTTATTGCGGAAACAGGACCAATTAACAAGCGTGTAAAGCGTATGGCTGTTATGGATCAAGATGGTTTTGGTATGCGGTATTTGTCTGATAAAGATGCGTTTGTTATGTCGCCGCACTTTTCGCCAAATATGGGAACAGTAGTATTTTTGTCCTATTATAATGACGACCCCAGTGTTTGGACGCTGGATTTAGAAACAGGGGAACAAAGAAAGCTGGGTAATT
This sequence comes from uncultured Alphaproteobacteria bacterium, assembly GCA_904502095.1. Classification (GTDB taxonomy): domain Bacteria; phylum Pseudomonadota; class Alphaproteobacteria; order Rs-D84; family Rs-D84; genus Enterousia. Next base: position 7,494 of record CAJGDG010000019.1, on the reverse strand, counting down.
TTGGTGGTATGAATTTTGCGCCACGTTTTTCGCCTGATGGAACACGGGTTGCGTTGTCGCTGGTTAAAAATGGTATTACACATATATATGAATATGATATCGAATCGAAAAAATTGCGTCAGTTGACATTTGGAAATTCTATTAATACCAGTCCGTCTTATTCGCCAGATGGTAAGAAAATGGCGTTTAATTCCGACAGGACAGGGCGTCAGCAAATACATGTCCTGGATTTAGAGACAGGTGCAGAAAAACGCATTACTTATGGCAAGGGGAAATATGCAACGCCTGCGTGGTCGCCAGATGGGAACTTTATTGCGTTTACCAAGATGGCGGACGACACTTTCTATATCGGTATTATGAATCCAAATGGTAGAAATGAAAAGATTTTGGCGGGTGGCTGGTTTATGGAAGCACCGTCTTGGGCACCAAATTCCCGCAGACTGGTTTATTATGAAACAGAAAGACATTTGGATGGAATAGAAAGAATCAGCCATATTCGCAGCGTTGATATCACAGGGCAGAATATTTATGATATTGAACTGGACGAAGATATAAACGGTGTGGAACCTACTTGGTCGCCCAGATTGCCATAAAAAAATCCCCAAACGGGGATTTTTTTATGCACTGTGACGGTTAATTGCATCGCTGATTTCGTCCAGTGATGCGTTGCATGGTAATAATGGTTCAAACCAAACATTTGCTGTGCCCGAATTCATACGGCCGTGTTTTGGCCAATATAAGCCCGCGTCTGTGCCGATTGGCAAAATAGGCAGTTTTAATGTGTATGCCAGCATTAACAGCCCGCGTTTTAATGGTATTCTTTCGCCCGGTTTTGCGCGTGTGCCTTCGGGGAATATTACCAGTGTGTATCCATCCAGAACGCGTTGTTCGACATCGTCTGCCAATTTCTTCATGTTTGTTTTGCCTTTGGCGCGGTTTACGCCCAGCATCCCACAGCGCCAAAACGCCCAGCCGTAAATCGGAATCCATAATAATTCGCGTTTCATGATAAAGAATGTGTTTGGCATCACTTTTGATATGACAGCGATTTCTAAGATAGACATATGTTTTGCCGCGACAATGGCTTTGCCGTCCAGTCTTTGCAGGTTGTCAGGCAGTTTTGGAATGCCGTTTTCTTCGGTTTCTGGATAGTGGACTTGGTATTTAATGCCGCAAATTAGGCGCGCTAAAACCAGAACGCCCGCTGCATCTGCAAATACAAATTTTCTGGATAGTTTTTTCGAAACCAGTCCAATCAGTAATAATGGCGACCACAGTGTAAAATAAATACCCAGTGCGATTTTAAAGACGATTGTTTTGAACATTTTTCTTCCTTTTTTATTTTAACTTTCTTTTATTCCAAACATTGTGACGATGTATTTTATGTATTCTGTTGCCCAACGTTCCAGTCTTTTCGCAGGTGGCATACCAATCAATGCCGCAGGACATGCGATGATTTCGGTCGCTGGTAATTCGCTTTGTATCAAGTACTTTGAACGGTTTATGTGGTCTTCGGTTGTGATTATTACGATTCGGTTCAAATTTTGCTCGGTTGCGATTTTCTTTATCGCCAGTGCATTTTGATATGTTGATTTTGACCCAGATTCAATAATCGCGTGGCGTTCAAAATTCAGCAGTCCCGATGCGCCTGCGCCGATAATATAAAGATCAGCGTGTGGAAATTCGCGCATTTTTTTTATTGCAAAAGGAATCCTGCGTTCATCGCCTGTTAATACAAATATGCTGTCGTAATCGGTTATTGCGCCGCATTGGCGTGGCGTTGTTGATTTAAAGTACATTCCGCCAATGACGAACAGACTGGCCAACAAAAAAGATGGTGTGATTACTTTGTGCAACATTAATTATTCTTTAAAATGTTTATTGTTGTTCGGCGGGTTATCCAAATCGCAAATATGACAATTGCGATTGGTAGCAATATAAGCATAAACCATCCGAATCCGGATAAGCCTATCATCGCCATTAATCCAACACGCGCACTGTGTGCGGTTGAATTTATCAGTATTAAGACGGGGGTCGCAGCTGCAAAACCGATTGAGGTTGCGATTGCGCTGATTTTTGCAACTATGATTTGCATTTGTTTTGCGACAAAGCCGTCTGATGCGCCGACCTGGTTTAATATTTCCAGTTCGCGGCGGTGCAACATTGCTGTATTTTGTGCGATATAGCAAATACAAAAACCAATTGCGCCCAGCATCAAGGTTAATATAAACGACGCGATTAAAATCATTTTCCAGCCAGCTGATGTTGATGATTTCAGTGCGCTGGCGTGTGTTAAAAAGCGCGCGTTGTTTTCGATTTGTTCGCCAAAACTTTTTAAATCTGATTGTGATTTGAATTTTATTTCCCACATTTTTGGCAGGTAATTTTTAATAGCGCTGCCGCCTGAAACCCACGGGGCCATCAAGTCCTGCATTTGTTGTGAAGATATTTCATTGGCAGATGCAATTTTTTCAGAATTTTTTTCGATTATTTTTTTGACTGTGTCGTATTTGTCTGCGTTTGTGACCTGAACAGTTGCGAACAGTTCCCATTGATTGTTCCAACGCAAAACCCCGGACCCAACCGACAACGCAACGCCCAATGTCAAAACAGACAAAAATGACAGCAGCGCCATTATCGCAGTCATAAACAAAGATTGTTCGCGGACCAGTGAAAATACAAGCGGTTTTCGTTTCATTATGCGTTTCCAATATCGTCAAATTGTTTTGATAGTTCGGCAAAATAGTTCTGAGGTTTTGGTCCCTTCCAAATCTTTTTTTCCGAATCGTTTGCTTTGGCGGTGGTGTCTGATTTGCCTGTAAAGCTTACGCGATGGTTTTCAACCTTTATTACAGGAAATTTGTATGTTTCCATCAGCTTTTTACTGTGGGTCGCCAAAATAATAGTTGTTCCAAACATTTTGTTCATCTGGATAAACAGTTCCATCAATCGTGATGCGTTTTCATCGTCCAGGTTTCCGGTTGGTTCGTCCGCCAGTAAAATGGAAGGCTGTGTAATAATCGCGCGTGCGACAGATACGCGTTGCTGTTGACCACCGGATAATGCGCGCGGATTTGCGTCTGCGTATTTGCCCAGACCAACCCAGTCCAATACCTTGGCCACCAGTTTTTTTATTTTTGCATCTGGCATACCGCGTACACGCAGGGGCAGGGCAACATTGTCAAATACAGACAGGTGTGACAACAAAGAATATTCTTGGAATACAATTGCCATTTTCTGGCGAATTTGTGTGATTTCGTCGCGTGACATATCATTTGTTGTTTTGCCAAAGATTTTAATTTGACCGCGTGATGGCTTGTGCAATTGATAAATCAATCGCAGCAGTGTTGTTTTGCCGGCGCCCGACGCGCCCGATAAAAAGTAAAATGCGCCACCGCTGATATTAAAAGAAACATCGGTTAATATTTCGGGCGTTCCGTCATATTGCGCAGCGACATTTGCAAATGAAATAGTTGTCTTTTCTTCCATGATTTGAATATAGTAAAAAAATTTTTTTAGCGCAAGTGGTTAGTGCTATCTACTAAAAAATCCCCGTTTGGGGATTGTTTATTCAACAATTGTCGTTGTGTTGCGGTTTTTGGACCAAACTTCTTCGCCAGTTCCGAAATGTGATGGTTTGTTTTTGCCGTATGAAACGGTTCTGATTCTGTTGGGTTCGATACCTTCGTGAATTATTGCGTGTGCGGCGTTCCCGGCGCGCAGTGCACCCAGCGCCAGATTGTATTCGGTTGAACCGCGTTCGTCACAGTGTCCCTGGATAACGATTTTTGTTTCAGGGTTGCGTTTTAGATATTCGGCCTGAGACTTTAATTCACGGCGTGTATCACGGGAAATTTCTGCGGAATTTAATTCAAAAAATGCCTGACGATTGTTGATGTCGGATGGTATGCTGCATGCCGTCAGCGTCATTGTTATAGCAAGAAATGCGAATTTTTTCATGGTACTTCCTTTGGTGCTTATTTTATCTTTTTATATATTGTGTTGTCAACGCTTGATTTTTTTATCGCTTGGAAAGGATTGCAAAATATGGTAAACTTTTCACATAAATAATAAAAAGGAAAGGATAGGTCGTGAAAAAAATAGTTTCTTTGGCGGTTTTTGTAGCTGTATCAACAACTGTGGCAGACGCTGCGCCCAGCTATATCAAACGTGATGATGCAAATGGTTATCGTGTGACATACGATTATATGGACAAGGCAAATAACGGTTGGTATATCGGTGGCCGTGTTGGGCTGAATTTAATGAGCTGGAAAAACGATTATTCGACCAATGCGCCAAACGCAAATGAACTGCACGATGATGATTATTTCGAAGCGTTGTTTGGCGGCGGCGTATTTGTCGGTAAAAGTTTAAATTACCTGTGGCGCGCCGAAATCGAAGGCGGTATGTTGGGGCAATTTGAAGACGAATTTGGCGGTACCACATTTAAAATGGCAATTCCATATTTGATGGCGAACGGTTATCGTGATTTTGCAAACGGTATGTATGTTGGTGCGGGTGCGGGTATCGCGTTGCCCAAGACAAAATTACAGGGGCGCGATTTTACGGGTGGCGACAGTTCGCAGCGCGCTGTTTCACCGATTGTTGGTTTGATGGTTGGTTATTCACACAGATTGGATTATAACTTGACACTGGATTTGCGTTATCGCCTGTCTGGATTGTATGGCACAGAACATGCGCGTACATTTATATATAAGGAAGATGGTGAAACATACGATATTAAAAATGAAATTGGTTTGATGCTGGAAAACGCGGTTTCGTTGGGTGTCAGATATAATTTTTAAAAAACAAGAGAAAAGTTTTAAAAAAAATAGGAAAAAATAAAAAAAGTGCTTTTTCCGATTCGCGAAATGTGTTATACTGGGAACAAAGAAGAGAGAGTTCAACAAAAGATGTTTTTTAATTTGTCCAAGGTTTCGATGATAAGTGTTTTGTGTGCAGCGATTACTGCACCTGGGTTCGCTGCGTCGTCGGTTCGTTCCTTGGGTGGTGCGGGAACCTATGTTGGAACAAATTCTGCGGTTAAAACAAACGCGACATCAACGCGTACAAATACAGCGTCGGCAAAAACGACGGCTGCGCGTTCTGGGGCGTTGCGTGTTAATCCGTCTTCTACACGTGTGACGGCGGGTTCTGCGTCTTTGCGTACGCCATCAACGCGTTCGGCGGCCACGACCCAGCGTTTATCATTGGGTAAATACTTGTCAGGGTCCAGTGCGTTAAGCGGTGGTTCTTCGGTCAAGGTTGATCCTGAAAAATCAGGATTGGTCAGCGCGGATGAATTTGATGAAGTAAAGGTTGATGTTGAAACATTAAAGGAAGATTTGCAGGAATTGACCGGCAAAGAACATATTACTGTTTATCAAGATGGTAATACTGTTTACATTGAAACCGAAGACGGCAAGCCGATTGAAATTCCTGTGATTGATGAAACAGCCGCAGCAGAGCAATTAAACACATGGTTAGAAAATAATCAGATTATAAAAAATCTGGAACAAAAGATTTTGGAATCTGGTGTCAGCTATGAAGGCAGTGATGACGGTTTTGTCAGTGTGACTGACAACAAAATTTCCATTGCTGGTGCGATTGCCAGTTCGCTAAGAAATCCTGCCGACAGTGAAAAATTGGTCACTGTTCAACAGGTGACAGAATATGCGATTCCAAAGCCAGGTGCGGCTTGTGGGCACACAACATGTGTGTTGTCTGTGTCGCAAGATGGCGAAACATTGGAATGGTTGCAATTGGTTGATGACACTGACGTGCCGGTCAACCCAGGTGCAGCCGGTGGTAATACAACGGTTGATACCACAATGGGCGATGAGTTGTCAAATGATGATAATGCGTCAGTGGACAGTGAATCAGATTTAACAGTTTCGGATGAAGATATTGCAAACGGCGGTATTTAATCCAGAAAAGCAGGTTTGAAAAACAAACAAAACAAAACGAAAGAAAGGAAGGAAAAAATGAAAAAATTAACAGCAGGCATTTTTGCCACAATTTTGGGTTTGACAGCAATGGGCGCAGCAGACGCAGCCGTTACATCCAAAGGCTACGTTGATACAGCAGTTGCAACAGCAAAAGCGGCAGCTATTGCTGATGCAGCAAAATACATTGATGCAGATGAATTGGAAGCATCTCAGACCGCTCAAAATACAACAATTGCAGAAACATATGTAGATAAAACATCATATGGCACAGATAAATCAGCTTTGGAACAGTCTATTGCTGGCGTAAAAGCAACAGCTGATGCGGCTGCTCCACAGGCTACGACATATACAAAAGACCAAGTAGATGCAGCTATTGCAGCTGTTGACGGCGCAACTGCTATTGAAGGTTTGCAACAGTCTATTGACGATATCAATATAGCACAGGGTGTACAAGATGGCAAGATTTCTGCATTGGAAACAGCGTCTGCAACACATGCAACAAAAGATGAATTAACAACAGCACAAAATACATTGCAGGGTAATATTGATGCTGTGTCTGCAGTTGCGGATGCAGCGGCCCCACAGGCAACAACATATAACAAAACAGAAGTTGATGGTTTGATTTCTGGTGTGACAAATGATTCGGCAAAATACATTGATGCAGATGAATTGGAAGCATCTCAGACCGCTCAAAATACAACAATTGCAGAAACATATGTAGATAAAACATCATATGGCACAGATAAATCAGCTTTGGAAGGGTCTATTGCTGATGTAAAAGCAACAGCTGATGCGGCGGCAACACAAACTGCGTTGCAAGAAGAAGCAACAGCGCGTGCAGAAGCTGACGCAGATTTGCAGGAAGCAATTGAAGCTGTTGAAGGTGGCGTAGAAGATATCACAGGCGCAGCTGATAATACAACAACTGGTAAGTATGCATTGACAAAAATCGTAACAGATAATGGTGATGGTACTTCTTCTGTATCTTATGGTTGGGAATTGATTGACCGTGAATATGCTGAAGCAGATGTAACAGCAAATGGTCAATAATATTTCCAAAATATTATTCAAAATGGGTTGGGGTTCCAACCCATTTTTTTAATCCTTTCTTTCTTTAACAAAATATATCAATCAATTTGTCATCCTGTGGCTTTTCGCCCCTCACATCCACTTCGTCATCCTGGGGCTTGACCCCAGGACCCAGGTAATATTTCATTATTTGCATGATGACCTAGGTTCCACGGTCAAGCCGTGGAATGACAGAGTTTTTAAGTTTTTTTACAAAAAAATTTTAAAACTATATATGTAAAGTTCTCTCTTTTGTCATCCTGTGGCTTGACCACAGGACCCAGGTAATATTTCAATCAATTTGTCATCCTGTGGCTTGATTTTCATACCCAGGTTGTTTATGCAAATAAGAATTATTTACCTAGGTTCCACGGTCAAGCCGTGGAATGACAGAGTTTTTAAGTTTTTTTACAAAAAAATTTTAAAATTATATATGGAAGTTCTTTCTTTTGTCATCCTGTGGCTTGACCACAGGACC
>CAJGDG010000018.1 GCA_904502095.1 uncultured Alphaproteobacteria bacterium | reverse complement strand
TAAAATTACGATTGGCACAAAAATCAAAAAAGCAGGAAAAACCAAAGAAAAAACGCACCAAATGGTGCGTTTTAATTCTGGTGCCGGTTGTCGGACTTGAACCAACGACCTACTGATTACAAATCAGCCGCTCTACCAGCTGAGCTAAACCGGCGTTGCCCCACAATTATACATATATCAAATCTGAACGCAAGTAAAAAAATCATAATTTTCTTGCCTTTATATTTATTTGGGGCAAAATATAAAGCATGACTACGAAATTACCAGAACTTTTAGCGCCGGCGGGAACGCTGGACGCCTTTAAAACAGCCATTTTGTATGGTGCTGATGCTATTTATGCAGGATTGCCCGGGTTTTCTATGCGTGCCCGCGCAAAAATCGATGTAGAGGGTGTTAAGCAAGGTATCGAACTGGCGCATGCTGCCGGAAAAAAAGTCTATTTGGCTTTTAACTTGTTCGCGCACGATTTTGAATATGAAAATATGCCACGCGTGGCCGAAGTTATTAAATATTTGCAACCAGACGCACTGATTGTATCTGATCCTGGGATTGTAATGTGGGTGCGTGAAAACTTTCCAAAAATACCTATTCATATCTCAACCCAGGCAAATATTTGTTCTGCAAAAACAGTTAAGTTCTGGCAAAACGCTGGCGCAAAACTGTGTGTGTTGGCGCGCGAAGTGTCGCACAAGGAATTTAAAAGCATTCGTGAAAGTTGTCCAGATATTGGCCTTGAAATCTTTGTACATGGCGCAATGTGTATGTCGTATTCAGGACGTTGTTTGTTGTCTAACTTTATCACAGGCCGTCCTGCAAACCGCGGTGCGTGCGCGCAACTTTGCCGTTGGAAATACGATGTCATTTTACGTGAACACGACACAGGCGTTGAAATGCCAATTGAAGAAGATGAACGCGGCGCGTACATTATGAATTCCAAAGATTTATGCCTGATGCCCCGATTGGCAGAGGTTGTGTCCGCAAATCCTGACAGTTTAAAAATCGAAGGTCGCAATCGCAGCGAATATTATGTAGGCAGCGTTGTACACGCGTATCGTTGCGCACTGGACGAATATGCGCGCGACCCCGAAAACTTTGACCCTGCCCCATTTATGGAGGATTTAAACCGACTGGAAACACGTGGTTATACAACTGCGTTCTTTGACGGGCCTGTGACACCGGATGCGCATAACTATGAAACGACACGCAGTACATCTGATTGGCATGCGGCGGGCGTTATTACTGCGGTTGACGATGAAAATATCACATTTGAATTGCGCAACGAAACGCGCGCAGGTGATGAAATTACATTTATATTGCCAAACACTATGGACAAGGTCAGCGTAAAATTAGAAAAATTAATTAACGCAAAAAATGGCGAGACTGTTGACAAGATGGCCGCAGGCATGGGCAACAGTATTTTAATACCTCGCCACGCATTGGGCAGCTCGCACGCAGACAAATTTGTCCCATATGTTTTAGCATACAAACAAAAAAGATAATAAAAACCGCCCAAATGGGCGTGTTTTATTTTGCCTTGCGCGTTACGGGGCGTTTTTTTGGCTTTTTTATCTCGTCATTTGTCGCCATTAAATCTATTTCACGTTCACCGTTCGCTACATCCATAATATGACTGACATGATGACGCAGATTTGGGTGCGCGTCTGCATAACGCTTTATGCCAACTAAAATCGCAGCCGTTATGATTTTTTCCATCTGAGTCCAATCAATTGATTCCGAAATACGACCGCGTATACTGCTGATGATTCCATTAACAACATTTCTGGCACGGCGTATAAATCTGCGGCGGCGACGCGTGCGAACAATTTCGCGTATCCACATAAATATTAAAAGCGCCAATAACGGAATCGCAACGCAAAACAGAAAGTATCTGAACCAGCTGTCGCAAAATGATGTCGGAAACATCGCGTCGCACACGCGCTGAAAATGCATTGCAGATACCGCTGCTATTTCATAAATTGTTAAAACAGTAAAACATATTTTTGATTTTAATAACATTGTGGTCCTCTCTCTCCTCTGACAAAAATATTTTGCAAAAAAATACCTGCTGTGTCAGCAGGTATGATATCCTGGGACCGCGTCCCTATTCTGTGGGAATATCATCGTTATGCTCTTCTATTATCTGGGCGACAGATTCTATTTGCAGCAGTTGGTTTTCCAATGCAGCACGCTCTGATGACTTATAGCCTGTTTCAGGCTCTTCCTCGACAACGGCGCCGTTATTTTCGCCCTTGGCGGCAGCAACCTTTTTGGTATGCTGGGCAATTGCAGGGTTTATCAAATTCTGATAAATTTCCATCGCCTGATGCGTGCCCGCCATATCGCGCGCCAGTAATTTATTTTCAGGCCCCGGGAAAAACCATTCGTCTAATTTTACCGCTGTTATTTGCATAATTGGACGCGTGCGCGCCTGGGCCAACCATTGTGGCAACATCGGCATATCAGAATAATACCACAGCGCACCCCAATAAAAGATGCCCATAACTACAATGCCACGAATAATCCCAAAAATTACACCCAATGTTTTATCGGTGACATTCATTATGCTGCCCTGAATTTTGTCGCGCAATTTCTGATTAAAGAATCCGACCAATAACAAAACCGCAAAGAAGACCACAAAATAAGATGCGACCAATGTACCAACTGTCGATTCTGACAAATCAAACCAACGCTGCAACATCGCGTCCAACCAAGGCGACGCAAAACGCGCAGATACCGCAGCAACAACCCACGACAATGTCGCAATCGTTTCATAAACACCACCACGGAATGTTGCCCAAATTGTCGATGCTAATACAACGCCGACATAAATATAATCAAGAACAGTCAAATCAAACATTTTTTATCCCAGATTTTTATTTGTTATCTTTGCGAACCAATATATATCCCAGACCTGCAACCAGCGCAATCAACAGTCCCCAGAACCAGATTGTGCTGTTGCCTGTGTTATTTTTTTTTTCAACCGTTGCCTGTTCTGCAAATTCAACAATCGCGTTTGCACGCATTGGATTGTCTGATTTAAATTTTTCAGCATCTTTTTCCAACGCCTTTCTGTTTGCAGATGCAGCAGCCTTTTGTTCGTCTGTTAAATCAATTTCAACATATTCACGAATTTTATCCTGCATAAAATCTGCATAACCCTGTTCGCATTTTTCACCAATTACCAAAACAGGTACACCACCAGATTCAAACCCACATTTTTCAACCGCCTGTTGGAATTTTGCGCGGTTCGACGGTTCCATAACATTAACCATTGTAGTTGTCAATTCAGGATATTCATAAACCAATGTGTTTGTAATAAAATCACGCGCATGATGACAATGTGGACAACTGGGCGAATAATAAACAGTGATATCCGCAGCAGACGCAGCATTCAAAAACATCAAACCAATAAAAGATGACAAAACCAACAAATGTTTCATTTTTTCTCCTTTTCTTTGTTGGAATTATAGAAAATATATCACAACCCGCGCAAGCAATTTTTACAGCCAAATCATTCCTGTTGCGCAAACTTTTTTGTCGCTGCAAAATTGCATAAAAAAGGATAAAAAATGTTTGTACTGACTGAATTCCCATTACCATATCCAACATACGCATTGGCGCCATATATTTCCCAAGAAACACTGGAAACACATCACGGAAAACATGTCGCAACCTATATAAACAATTTGAATAATTTAATCAAAGAAACTTCTTATGAACCAATGCCATTAGAAGACATTATAAAAAAGTCAGCCACCCTGCCCGACGATAAAAACATTTTTAACAACGCTGCACAAATTTATAATCACGACTTCTTTTTTCATGGTTTATGCCCCGATTGCAACACGCAAATCCCAAAAGAAATAATTGAAAGTTTTGGCAACGAAGAAAACTTTAAAACAATGTTTAAAAATGCGGCAACTTCGTTATTCGGCAGCGGTTATACTTGGCTGGTTCGTGACAATGGGGCATTACGCATAATAAATCTGGCAAATGCAGATACTCCTATTGTGCACAATATGAAACCCATTTTAAATCTGGATGTATGGGAACATTCGTACTATCTGGATTACAAAAACAAGCGCGCAGATTTTGTTGATAACTTTTTAAACCATATGGTCAACTGGGATTTTGTCGCAGAAAACTTAAAGCAATAAAAAATCCCCAATCGGGGATTTTTATCTATCATAAATTACAGGCGTTTTATTAATCGTATAAACGCGACCATCATTTTCAATGTTGTAATATACATAAATTACATTTGACGCCCCAAAAGTATTATGCCACGGGTTAAATTCGCCAATCACTTGACGCGTGGTATTGTGTGGGAATACAGCACGAAAAGTATTATCAAAAACGCGCGAATATTTATCACTAAATTCAGGCGATACAATCATATTCATTGCAATAATTCCATTGGGCGCAACGCGTGACTTTAACCGCTGCATAAATTCCACAGTTATTAAACTTTCTGGTACTTGATAAGAATTGGAATATACATCCAGCAAAATAAAATCATATTGTGCGTCAGTGTTCTTTAAAAACTGGCTGGCATCATCAACGATGAACTTTTTATTATCTGTTAATTTTTTATTTAAAAAATATTTTTCTGAAACATCTTTTAAAGTATGCTCTATATCAACAAATGTGTATTCGTTATGCGTGTCGTTCACCCCTAATGTAAAACCACCTGCCCCCAAGACTAAAATTTTATAAGTTTTATTTGTGGGCATATTATAAATAAAGTTTTCATTTAAATAGTTGATATATTCCGCCATACCACCATCTGCACGCAATATCGACATAGGCAAGCCATTCATATATAAAACACGCGAACCATCATATTCCGACACAGAAATAGTCGAATTTGCGTTATTAACAATTACACCATATTTTTCGCGCTGATAATAATTAGAATTTATAATAAAAGACGACAGCAAAACACCAAAACAAATCACATACATAAACCAACGACGCCACAATATCAGCGCACCAACGACAGATAGCAATGTAATTAAAACAACAGTGTAATTAACACCAAAAAACGGCATTAATATCAATGTTGTCGCAATTGAACCAAATACAGAACCAATCGTATCCCAAGCCATTATGCCGCCTGTGCAGTTTTTATTATATGCACGCAACTGGCGCGATAATAATGTCGTATTAAAGCCAAACAAAAATGGCCCCGCGGACAAGAAAACAATAGAAGATAAAAATGTCTGCAATGCACCAGAACCAATACCATTAACATACATATATGCAAAATAATCCGTTATAAGCGGAAAACTGGCCGCAACAACAGACAACATTGCGATAAATACAAAGCTGCCATTTAAAATTTTACGGATACTAGAATCTGATATTTTTTTTGATTCGCCAACAAAATATCCAAACGACATAAAGCCCAAAAATATCGCCATAATAATACTGGTGATAACAGCGCTGCTGCCGACATAAAAAGACAACTGGCGCAACACAACCAATTCCAACGATAAACTGACATATCCATTTAAAAAGATTAAAAATATTAACGCGCTGCGCGACAACTTTTTCATTCCCAATTCCCCATCAATATTGTTGAGAATATAATACTTAAAAAAGCTGTTTTTTTCAATGCCAATTTTTAGTGCGCGTTCATCAATCTGATATCATCAAATTCAGAAAAACGATTAAACATTGCACGCGCAAACGGACAAAGCGTTATCACGCGCCTTTTTTGACCGCGCGCCATATCTGCAACATTACGCAACAATGTTAAGCCAATATGCTGATTTCTGTATTCAGGCTCGACAATGGTATAATCGATTATCAATTTGTCAAAACCAACCCGAACATAGGTTATTTCGCCAATCTTTTTACCGCGCAGCACTGCGGTACAGGCATCTTGTTTGTCTGATATGATGTATTGGATTTCTTCTGTCATATAAAAAATATAACACCATAAAAATAAAATTTGTATATGACAGTATTCAAATGAAAAATCCCCCATTTTGGGGGACTGTTATAAAGTATCAAAATTTTTACGAATGATACGCGAACTGCGTCGCAGGGCCGCTGATTCTTCGGCACTCATTTTCGGGCACAAGGCCGCAACAACCCCAGAATTTCCAACGATACGCGGCATAGACATTGCAACCGCTTTATCGCCCACACCATCAAGCAGGCTGACTGTCAAAATTCTTTTTTCATCGTTTACAACACAACGCACCAGATCTGCAACAGCACCTGCAATACCATCCCATGTTGCACCACGCCCACGAATAATTTCATAGGCAGCATTATGAACGCGATGTTCTATTGTTTTACGAGTGGTCGCAGGCAAAGATATTTTTGTTTGACGACAAAATGAATTTAAATCAATACCACCAATCGATGCAGATGACCAATTAATCATACTGCTGTCACCATGTTCTCCCAGAACATACGCATTAATCGACTGGGTCGAAACAGATAACTGACGCGCCAGTATTGTGCGAAGGCGCGCAGAATCCAACATTGTCCCTGTTCCAATCACACGCGATGCAGGCAATTTAGAAATCTTTTGTGCCAACATAACCATCACATCCAGTGGGTTTGTGACAATTATTAACTTTACATTTTTCGAATCAACATTTGCCATAACGCGCGGAACAATATCATTAATCACAGCCGCATTTGCATGCAGCAAATCAGTACGGGTTTGTCCAGGCTTTTGATTTGCGCCGGCTGCAATAATTACAATTTCAGAACCACGAATTGCACGATAATTATTTACCGCTGTTATTTTAATATCATAAGAAAATGCAGCCGCATGTCCTAAATCTTCGGCGGCAGCACGTGCGCGCACACCGTCCCTATCAAACAAAACAATTTCATGCGCCAGACCGGTATTTGCAACCGCAGTCGCAACCGCAGAACCAACAGACCCCAGACCAATAATTGTGATTTTCATAACCCCTCTCCTGTTATCAAAAATATTATATCATAAAAATCGCTGTATTGGTATGGGGAATAAAAATAAAAAACGGGGCATACACCCCGTTTTTATTTACCCAACAACTTTAATATCGTATCAACAGTTTCGGACATATATGTATCCAAACCAAACGATGTTTTGTATTCAGATGTATCAACATCATTAACACGGTATTTTACTTCGATTGCATTATTTGCCAAATTCTTAGCCGAAACTATCAAACGAATTGGCGCAGCAATTAAGTCGGCATCAGCAAACTTTTCGCCAGCACGCGCATCGCGATTGTCTAAAATCGCTTCGATGCCAGCAGATTTTAAATCGTTATAGATTTTTTCAGCCAATGGCAATGTTTTGCCTTCCTTGTCTGGCAAACCAATAACTTCAACCGCAAAAGGAGCCGTTGCCATATTCCAAATTGGACCTTTGTCGTCTGCGCTTTCTTCCATAATCGCAGCCATTGTACGACCAACACCGATACCATAACAGCCCATAATTGGATGCTTTGATTCGCCGTCTAGGGCCGTATATGTTAAATTCATAGAATCAGAATACTTTGTGCCCAACTGGAAAATGTTTCCAATTTCAATACCCCGAACACGACGCATTTTTTTACCGCATTTTGGGCACGCTTCGGTTTCGTCATCAACCAATTCTTTATTTGTGTTAAAACCACAGTCACACAGGAACAATGTGTCTTCACCCATATCGTTTACCAATTGGAATTCGTGCGCAACACTGCCCCCCATATCACCAGTAGATGACATTACGCTGACAACATTTTTCAAACCACAACGCGCAAAAATGCGTTCGTATGCACTATGACAACGATTATAATATTGTTCCAAATCAGACTGGGTTTCGTGGAAAGAATACGCGTCTTTCATAATAAATTCACGTGTGCGAATCAAACCGGCACGCGCGCGCAATTCATCACGGAATTTTGTTTGAATCTGATAAACCATAAATGGCATTTGACGATATGTTTCCAATACTGATTTTACATAATCGACAACAACTTCTTCGTGCGTTGGATTTAGAACATAATCAGTACCAGAACGCCCCTTGAACTTTGCCAAAACATCAACTGTGTCATAACGACCACTTTCGCGCCAAATATCTGCACCTGAAACAACAGGCATTAAAATTTCCTGACCGTCAATTGCATCCATTTCGCTGCGGATAATATTTTCAATATTGCGTACAACACGCCAACCCAGTGGCGACAATGTGTATCCGCCCTGAAATGTTTGATAGATATAACCGCCCTTTACCGCCATTTTATGTCCATGAGTAGTCGCACCTGCAACATCACCTATCAAGCGACGAACACATAAATTTTCAATTCTCATTTTATATTCTCTTTTATTTTTTATCTTTTAATTCCATATATTTATCTGAAACTATTTTCTGCAGTGTTTCAGCAATCTGCTTTCTGTCCATACCCGCCAAGGGCGGTGGTGGCAACAATGTGATTTCAACGGTAAAACCACCCAGCATCATAATATGAAACACCTGACCAAATGCACTGCGTTCGATTTTGCATCTTGGCCCCATTTCCATTTTCTTGTTATCAAAATACGCAAAGTGGTCGGCCAATGTCTGTTCATCAATTGTCGAACCATCTTTGTAGCGATAGTGCATCGCCATTGGTTGAACTGTGATGTTTGAATTTTCAACAAAGTTAAACAACGTACTTTTAAACGGCTTTACATATGCACCGTTTGTTGTTGTGCCTTCTGGGAAAACAATCATTGGGTACTTTACACTTTGTACCGCCTTTTGCACCACCGCCAGCGCATCACGCGCATGCGATGGACGACGGTCGACGAAAATTACACCAAACTTTTTTGCAACCCAACCAACCAATGGCCAATTTTCCATTTCTTTTTTTGCAACAAAACTGCCCTTAAACACCGATGGAAAAGTCGCTATTTCAAATACAGAAATATGGTTCGACACAATCATCAGCGGTCTGTGCGAATCCAATTTGCCATGAACAACTATTTTAATCCCAGCCAGTTTGATTAAGAACCACATAAAAACCGGCATATACCGTACCGCAATACGGCGTGGCATTAAAACAATAATTGGCAACTGGACAACAACCATTATCCAAAATGCCACAAACTTAATCGCAGCACCAACTGTATTAAAAATATTCTGCTTTCTTAAACGTGCCATAATAATTATTCTTCGGTTTCAGATTTTGGATCTTCGATATATTCTGCATCATCTGCGTCTTCGCGCAACAAAAACTCAACAAAATTACGCACAAAACGCAACGAGCCCACAACAGGGAAAGTTATAATCTTGCCCACTGTTTTCATAATGTTTTCTTTGTCTTCTGGCGATCCCAGTGCGTTTTCACGACCCAAGAAGTGCTTTTGATACGCAGCATCCATTTTACGCGTTTCAACCATTACAAAAACATCGTAAGAATTAAACGGTGCATCCACAAAAACACCACGACCAAACGATGCACCCAAACGCAAATACCCCTTTATCAGCGGAGTCATTTCAGACTTCGCATCAGCCACATCAACGAATTCTGGTGGCAGAATGTTCATACGCGACAATTTTGGGTTAACGCCATCTGCAAATTTTTCAGGCAATACTGTTGCGCGCAAACGCAATGGCGACAAATGATTATAATACAAATATGAAATAGCCTGGGCCGATTTAGCAGGCTTTGTCCCAACAAAAGAAGCCACCCCAAACAGCACGCCAATTTTGCGACGAATAATCATTTCGCCCAATCCCGCCCACAACATACGCATAACCAATGCGTTGTCGCGATATTCTTTTTCAACACATGCGCGCGACATTTCCGCAATATTACCGTTGTATTTTTTTATTTTAGAAATATTAAATTCATTTTCAGTATAGAACCCGCCCATTTTTTCAGCAGCGCTTCTATCAATAATACGGTATGTACCAACAACACGACCATTATGGAACACAGCCATATATTCAGCATATCTGTCATATGAATCGTATTCCTCACCCAGAGCGCGCTGTTCTTCGGTTGCGCCGGCGCCCTCTTCTTCTACAAAAACACGATAGCGCAGTTGACGAACCTGCTTTCTTTCTTCTTTGTTTCTGGTTAAACGCACTTCGAAATCGCGTACCTTGATAGCCATAAATTTATCCTTTGTAAATATATACCTGGAAGAATATCAAAGAAAAGAACAGTTCGCAACGAATTTTTATTTCAAATTGTCCGCCAGATTTGCAATCGCAATCGCATACCAATTTGAATTATTCCATTTTTTTATCCGATAAAAATTTGGATATGTTAAATACGCTTCGATAACAGGCATTGGGGCAACATCTGCATCTGCACCCGGCACACCCGCGGCCGCAATTGCAGCATCACGCAACTGTTTAATTTGCGCAACATCTGCAACCAGCCCCGCCGATATCTGATTTGTCGGAATTTGACTGCCATCTGGATTAGTCACCCCCAGCGACGCCCATTGTGGCAATGTCAGTTTTGTTTTGCCGTCCAACATACTAATATCAAAGTCAGAAGGCAGCATAACACGACGCACAATACGTTCGTTCGGATTCCAACCCAATTTATTCAGGTAATTCGCAGCGCTGTACATCCCGTCACCGACACTGCCAATTATATCAACACGACCATCGCCATTACCGTCAACGCCATACTGCGCCAATGTCGTTGGGATAAACTGAAAATGCCCCATTGCGCCGGCCCAAGACCCATGAATATCGTTTATGTCCAGTTTGTTTTTATCCGCTATTTTCATTAATGAAACCAGCTGATTTGTAAAAAATGTTTCGCGACGCCCGTCATAAATCAGCGTGAAAAACGCGTCAGTCAATTTATGTCGCGCTTTTACTTCGCCATAGTTTGATTCCAATCCCCAAAACGCCAATATAACATGGGGTTGGACACCATATTTTTTTTCAACGCGCGATAACATTGTTGGATATTTTTTGCGCATTATTTTTCCCTGGGCAATTCGCGAATTGCTGACAGTTCTGTCCAAATAACCATCCAAAGTCAATTTAAATTCAGACTGATTTTTATCGCTTTTTACAATAGAAGGAATAAACGCAGGATATTTTACTGTTTGATTTATCGTATCCGATGATACACCCTGGGCCGCAGCCTTTGTTTTAACTGAATCCAAAATTTCATACCAACGCGAAACATCAAATGCGCCGCCTTCTGCATAAGACGCAAAGGGGGCAAAAAACATTGCTGTTATCAGCCATCGAAACAAAGCCATCATTGTTATTCCTTTAAAAAATTAAAATGCGTATTTAAATCCGATATGCAAACTGAATGATTGCCATGTTGCACGTTTTAAAGAATCTGTGACCTGTTCCGTATGTGCAGCGACTGTTTCCAATAATGGCACATAATATACATTACCAAATTCGTCGTACAGTTCCTGCATTACATACTGGCCATTTTCATCGACAACATATTGACTGTATTCTGCAACATATAATTCGCCAGGAATTTTTCCAACATGGAACAGATTTGTGTCAGCACGCAAAGATAACTGCAATCTGTCAGACAGTTTATAATTGTATTCCATTTCTGCGGCATAAGAATATGCGCCATTTGAACCTTCGTCCAAAAAACTAGGATTCTGTTGCCAATCTGTACGATTTGGCCAAATACCTTCGGATGAATATTTTGGCAAACCAAACTGCATATACAGACGCAATTTATCTTTTAGGGTCATTTGCTTTTCAATTTCCAAACCGACATAAAAACCAGACCAAGTCGTGTTATAGATATGAGTTGTGCCTTCTACAATAATAGGACCATCGCCACCAATAATTACACATTCACCACTGTCAACGCCCCATGGAATCGTACCCATTTCAATAGTGTAATCGCCCGTCACCAGCGCATCACCCAGATACAAAAATCCATCGGCACCCGTACCCGTGGCGGCATTTGTGACAACCTTGATATCTTCGGGCGACATACAAACCTGGTACAAATGATCCGGCACTTCGGACCCAACCGGCACAGAAAAATACTGCCCCAGTTCATCGCCATAAACATAATTACCTGTATCTGTCATTAATGGCAAATAAACCCCAGGGTTTGGATAATAATGATTTGCCATTTCTAAATTATGCTTAAATATTTCGTAACCAAATGTCGGTGATAATTTCCAGCCACCAATATCCCAAATATGATGCGCCGCAATTCCGAACTTAAAGTGATTGCTGCGCCCAGACTGGTCACCAGTTGAAATTGTAAAGATTCCATATTCTGGGTACGCTTCATCAAAAGGTTTTAAGTCATAGTCCATCGATAAGCCGCCATGCGACATATCACCGTACGCATACTGACCATACAAGTACATATCAAAATTACGCAAACTGAAATTATGACGGGCGCCGACATGAATTTCGTTCCAAATCATATCGTCCCACTCTAAAATAGAATTTACACCTGTTTCAAACTCAAAATCTGCGAAACGGCGCGCATACCCAACCGAAAGAGTTGTTTTATTTTCTGATTCTGGCGGCAACGCAACACCATTTGGCGTCATAGTTCCAAATGTATTTGGCATTTGCACCCGCGGCGCCTGATAAGTATAGGTGCGCGAACCAACCGTTTGTTTAACCCCATTTTGCCCCACATATTTGGTATAACCCTGATTGGCATAGCGACCATACGATACCTGATTTGCATTGGGCGCAGCAGTCGTTTGATAATACGACGGCACCCCTTCGTTCGCGGCAAACACCGCCAAAGGCGCGAAAATACCCGATAAAAATGAAATTGCCCCTGCCTTCATTGTCTTTATACAGGGGTTATTATATCATAAAAAAGACAAGTATAAAAGTATTTTAATTTATAACTTGCACGATTTTATTCGCACGATAAAATATCATCAAATGAAAAACGCAGCACACAATATTTATATTCATGTACCTTTTTGCATGTCCAAATGCAATTATTGCGCATTTTTTTCGCACGCGTGCGCTGCGCCAGATTGGAAAAAATTTACAAATGACATCTGCACCGAAATAAAATACTGGGGACAAAAACTGGGCAAGATTGATATACCAACCATTTTCTTTGGTGGCGGAACGCCGTCATTGATGCCCACAGATGCATTTGACACTATTATCAACGCAATAACCAACAATTTTAATTTGCTGCCAAACGCGGAAATAACACTGGAATCAAACCCAAAAACACTTAGCGATGAAAAACTGCGTGAATTTTGCACATCTGGCGTTAACAGATTGTCCGTTGGCGTACAAAGTCTGGACGATAAAAAATTGAACTTTCTGGGGCGCCGTCACAGCGCACAAGACGCACTGAAATTATTGGACGCAGCACATAATTTTGGGCTGCGCGTATCGGCTGATTTTATATACGGCCTGCCAGACGAAACAGCCGACGACATTATAGAAATATGCAAAAGTATAAATTCACTGGGGTTGCGTCATTGCTCTTTGTATGAACTGACAATCGAACCAGACACACCATTTGGCAAAATGAATTTAAATATGCCAAACAATGAAACAATGGCACAAATGTACATTGCAATTGGTGACACATTAAAACTGCCCAGATATGAAGTATCCAACTATGCAGATGCAAACAACCACTGCGCACATAATGAAAACATTTGGGATGGCGCACCATACATCGGTATTGGGCTGGGCGCAGCAGGTCGCGTTTATATGGATGGTGTTTGGCACGAACAACTGGGCGCACACAAAAAATTTGAAAAAATATCTGACATTACCCGCGCAACAGAAATGATTATAACAGGCATGCGAACAAAACGCGGTTGCCAATTGACAGGCGATGTAAAAAAGGCTATTGATATAAACTGGATAAACAAACATCCTGAATTAGTCCAAGTGTCAGACAATCGAATTCGGGCAACCGATGCAGGTCTGTTGATACTGGATGAAGTTCTGGTAAATATGGTTGGGTAAAATGAAAAATAAATTTCTTAATATTCTTGGCATATTTGCGGTAATCATCGCAATTATATCGGCATATTTTTTAACAAAGGAGAAAAAGTTGACCATCGGAATCAAACACGAAAATATGGACACTACATTTAAACCAGGCGACGATTTTTATTCGTACGCAACAAATGGGTGGCGCGTGGCAAATCCGATCCCTGACGACTATTCACGCTATGGCGCGTTTGATGTATTGCGGAACACTAACCTGGAACGCACACGCGAAATCGCTGAAAACGACAATGGGAAAATCGGCATATTGTATAAAATCGCAATGGACGCAGAAAAATTAAACGCAGATGGCACAACACCTGTGACAGACGAACTGAAACGCATTGACACCTTGTCACGCAGAGAACTGGAAAATTATCTGGGTCGCACACACAGTTTTTCTTCATCATTCTGGGGCGACGGGGTTGCATTGGACGAAATGGACAGCGAACATTTCCTGTACAACATTGGCCAAGGAGGTCTGGGGCTGTCACGCGATTATTTCTTTGACACAGATGCAAAATCGATTGAAATCAGAAAAAAATATCAAGAATTCATCGCTAAACAAATGAAGAACTTTGGCATAGATGCAGATGCAAAAAAATTATATGCACTGGAAGAACGCATGGCAAAATCTTTTTATCCAAAAGAAAAATTGCGCGACCCACATGCAAACTATCACAAAATGAGCATTGCAGAAATCAAAGAAAAATTTACCGGATTCGATTGGAACGCATATTTGTCTGCACGCGGCGCGACTGGGGCCGAATATATTAACATCGCCCAACCAGAAGCAATTGCAGAATCAATCGCAATTATGAACGATACAGACTTTGAATTAATAAAGACATATTTAAAATATCGTATTATCAGCGCCGCAGACACCGTACTGGACGACAAAACATACGACATATCTTTTGACTTTTACAATCGCACAATGGCGGGCCAAAAAGAACAAAAACCACGCTGGAAACGCGCTGTATCCATGATTGATGGCGCACTGGGCGAAGAAGTCGGCAGATTATATGTTGAAAAATATTTTTCTGGGGCGGCAAAAAAACGCATGCAAAACTTGGTAAAAAATTTGCAACGCGCGTACGCAATGCGAATTGAAAATCTGGATTGGATGAGCGATACAACCAAACAAAAAGCATTGGAAAAATTGTCCACCTTCAAGGCAAAAATCGGTTATCCAGATAAATGGCGCGACTATTCAAAACTGGAAATAAAAAACGATTCGTTGTGGGAAAATATGATGCGCGTTGCACAATTCGAAGACGCGTTTTGGATTGCAAAAATTGGCAAAGAAAAAGACCCAACAATCTGGTATATGAACGCACACGAAGTTAACGCGTATTACGACCCATCAACGAACGAAATTTGTTTCCCAGCAGGAATTTTGCAATATCCGTTCTTTGATATGTCAGCGGATGACGCATTTAACTATGGCGCAATTGGCGCGGTTATCGGGCACGAAATGACACACGGATTCGACGATTCGGGACGTCACTTTGACAAAGACGGCAATATGAAGGATTGGTGGACCACAGATGACGCCGATGGATTTACACTGCGTGCAAATGTTATGCGTGACTTTTTCGACAAAATAAAAATTAACGATGAAGTAAACGCAAACGGCACATTTACACTGGGTGAAAATCTGGCCGACTATGGTGGTGTGACAATTTCATTTGATGCATATAAAAACTTTGGCACAGCAACAGATACAGCAGACGGTTTGACCAGTGATATGCGCTTTTTCATCGCATACGCAGGCGTTTGGGGACAAAACATACGCAGCGACGAAGAACTGCGCCTGACCAAGATTGATGAACATTCATTGGGGCGTAACCGCGTAAACGGCATATTGCCACATATCGACGCATGGTACAAAGCGTTCAGAATCCAGCCAATTAACGCAATGTATCTGGCACCGGAAAAACGCGTAAAACTGTGGTAAAGGAAATATGACCTGGGGCTTGATCCCAGAATCCATCCTCTTTGTCATCCTGGGGCTTGACCCCAGGACCCAGGTGAATATTTCTTTTTTATTTGTGTGCGCGTTGCGCACATTTACCTGGATTCTGTGGTCCAGCCACAGAATGACAAATTTTTTTTACAAAAAAATTTTTATAAAAATAAAAAGGATTAATGACCTGGGTCCTGGGGTCAAGCCCCAGGATGACAAAGGGGAGTTTTTAAGTTTATTTTTCTTGAAAAGATTTTATAAAAATAAAATAAAAAAACACTTGCATTTATTCCACAGACAGTATAATATATACAACGCTTTAGGGGTTGTAGCTCAGCTGGTTAGAGCGTCTGCCTGTCACGCAGAAGGTCGCGGGTTCGAGCCCCGTCAATCCCGCCAGTATTTACCGCAGTTTTCTGCGGTTTTTCTTTTGTTTATTTTATGGCGGCATCAACCAAGTTT
>CAJGDG010000017.1 GCA_904502095.1 uncultured Alphaproteobacteria bacterium | reverse complement strand
TCCAAAAGTGTTAACAAAGAAAAACGCCGCAAAATCAACGATTTTGCGACGGAATTCGTGGCTCGGGCAACTGGACTCGAACCAGTGACATACGGATTAACAGTCCGTTGTTCTACCGACTGAACTATGCCCGAATAGCGAACAGAATAGTATATCAAAAAAACGCAGAAGTCAAGACCTTTTAGAAGAATTTTATTGTTCGACACGCGCCCCAGAAATCCGCTGTATTTTTGGCCCTTTGCACTGTGCGGTGTAACAATATGTGTTTTTGATAACAAATACCTCAACAAAAAAATTTGATAGAATACTAAAATTATTTTATATTGTTTTTTGGGCTGTTTTAAGATATTATTAAGCAGAAATGAACGACAAATTCTTTCGTCTTTCCGAATCGTTCAAGCCCAACCAATACAAACAACAAACCGAGAAAACCAACACCTAAATCAACCCTGGGTTGTATTTGTTGCAAACAATCTCTCTTTACGATACATTGAGTGCCATCACGGCTTTAACAAAACAAAGGGAGTGTTTATTATGTTGGACAAATATCACAGCGCATTGTGGACAACTGTTAATCATATCGCAGAGCAAAACCGCGTTTCTTGTTCAAGATTGGCAATTATTTGTGGGCTGGACTCAACGGCGTTTAATGTCAGTAAACGAAAGTCTAAATATGGGCAGTTGCGGTGGCTGTCGGGGGATTCTTTGGTTAAAATTATTCGCACAACAAATATGACACCTGTTCAGTTCGCAGAAATATATCAGCATTACTTGGACGAAACGCATAATGAAGACAATTGAAATCGCCCCACGGGCGTTTTTAATCCGACAAAATATTTGCTTTTCACAAATTTCATAGTACACTGAAAAGAAACAGCCATGAAAAAACACATTGTTTTAACTGATAATCTGAACAAATTTATTCAAGGCACAAAAATCCAACAAATTGACATTGGTTGTTCTGGCGATGCACTTCTTAAATTAAAAAAGGAGGTTAAAAATGTCTGAAATAAACACCCTGTATGACAATCTGCGCAATCCTGTTTCAACAATCGAACGTGGCCAACCAATTCCAAATGGTCTAAATAAACTATCTGTGCATGTATGGATTGTAAATGACCGTGGCGAATACCTGTTGCAACAGCGTATGGCGACTGCCAAGAAATTTCCAAATATGTGGGGACAGACCGGCGGCGGCGCAATCGCAGGCGAATCCAGTTGGGACGCATGTGTACGTGAAACTGTGGAAGAGCTGGGGTTAAGACCCGCACCTGAAAAATCTGTGTTGGTTGGCACGATTAAACGGCCAATGGATTTTGTTGATGTATGGTTGGTTCATAGTAATGCAAATATTTCCGAATTAAAACCACAGGCAAGTGAAGTTCAGGCGGTTAAATGGGCATCGTTGGCGGAAATCCACCACATGCAAAATACAGGCGAATTTATTCCATCTATTATCCCTGGATTTAACATGGTTTTAAACTATCAAAAAATGACGAAGACACAGCCTGTTAATGCACGTGATTTTCTTGGCAAAATCGTCAATGTACAAATGGATAGACCCCTGGGCAGCAAACATCCAAAGCATGGTTTTACATACGAAGTGAACTATGGATTTATTCCGAACACAGTATCGGGCGATGGCGAAGAATTAGACGCATATGTATTGGGCATCGATACGCCGTTGGCAACCTTTACCGGCAAATGTGTTGCGATAATACACCGCACAAATGACAACGATGACAAACTGATTGTTGTGCCAGATGGACAAAATCCAACAAACGAATATATCGAACAAAAAACCGCTTTCCAAGAACAGTGGTTCAAGCATACGATTGTAAGATAACAGAAGGGGGCGAAATATGGGAATAAAACCTGCAAAGTTAAATGTTGGGGATACCGTTGCGACTGTGTCATTATCATGGGGTGGTGCAGGACTGTTGCCCGAAAGATATGCCCAGGCGAAACGACAGCTGGAACAAACATTTGGCGTAAAAGTGATTGAGGCACCACACGCACTGGATGATGCAAAATATTTATATGAACATCCAGAAATTCGTGCGGCTGACATGATGTGGGCGTTTAAAAACCCAGATGTAAAGGCAATAATTTCCAATATCGGTGGCGATGATACAATTCGTATGCTGCCATATATAGACTGGGATATTATACGCAATAATCCAAAGATTTTTATGGGATATTCTGACACAACCGCAAACTGTCACATGTGTCATTATGCGGGTCTGAACAGTTTTTATGGTCCATCAATGTTAGTTCAAATGGCCGAAGCCGGTGGAATATTGCCCTATGTTGAACAAAGCATGCGCAAAGTCCTGTTCAACAATTCTACTATTGGTTTAGTTCCAGAAAACAAAGACGGCTTTACATACGAACGTGTTGACTGGGCAACACCCCAAGGGCAAACACAAGTCCGCAAAATCCAATCAACAGACGGTTGGCATTGGATTCAGGGTTCGGGCGTTGTCACAGGAAAACTGTTCGGTGGATGCATGGAAGTAATCGAAATGATAAAAGGCACACAAATTTGGAATCCTGATAATTTCAAGGACGCAATTGTTTTCTTTGAAATTTCCGAAGAAAATCCAACCCCAGACCAAGTGCTTTATTGGCTGCGTAATTATGGGGCATGTGGTATCTTGCAACAGATGCGGGCGATTATATTCGGCCGACCAAAAAACGAAAACAATCAAAAATATGAAAAACGGATTTTACAGGCACTGTCAGAATTTGGTTTAACCAATACGCCGGTCGTCACACACTTTGATATTGGACACACTGACCCAATTATGGTTATGCCGATGGGATGTATGGCGCGTCTGGACTGCGACAATCATACATTTGAAATAACAGAAAACGCAGTGGTATAAAAATTGATTGAACGCTGGACTTTTGATAACGACGAACTGTTTGAACTGGTGCGAATTGGGCGCAAGCGCGGTACATGTTGCCGATATTCTGATGACGCATCAATGGCAACTGTCGGTGCAATCCAAGAAATATATGATAGCCACGGCAACACGATAACAATTCAAATTACCGCTGTTCGCAAGTGTCGTTTTTGTGATGTTGGTGTTGCCTGGGCACACATAGAAGGTGAAGGGGATTTATCGCTGGACTATTGGCGCAAAGTACATACCGATTTTTTTACGACGCTTTACCCAGACTTTTTACCAACTGATTTATTGGAATTAAATGAATTTAAAGTATTAAGTTAAAAAAAACTGGGTGCTTTTACCCAGTTTTTTTCTTATTCTGCCAGCGTACCAACAGACATTGTTATGCGTCTGATACCGCTGCTGATAGATTTTTCTTTGTTAATGCGCGCTTTTAATATTTCGCCTGTATGATTGATATGGGTTCCACCACATAATTCGCACGAAACATCGCCCGCTGTAATAACCTTGACCGTTTCGCCATATTTTTCGCCGAATAAAGCCATCGCACCACGCGCAACCGCATCGTCCATTGACATTTCTTCGTGCAAAACAGGCATATCAGCCGCAATCCATTTATTAACCAAATCTTCAACTGCCTGCTTTTCTTCGTTTGTCATCGCGCGACCAAACGAAAAATCAAAACGGACGGAATCAGGGCTGACCTTGGAACCACGCTGGGCAACATCTTCGTTCAAAACAGAACGCAATGCCGCCTGTAATAAATGTGTCGCTGTGTGCGCACGCGCAGTTTGCTGACGCACATTTGCGTTTATAACAGGCACAACAACATCGCCAACAGACAAATCAGATACCAAAACACCTTTGTGAATAACAATGTTATCAACACGCCCTGCTTCGGATATTGTCATAACGGTTTTATCGCCCTGCTTTAATTCGCCACTGTCACCTGTCTGCCCACCTTGGGTGCCATAGAAAGTTGTTTTATCCAGCGCAACTTCTACTTCTTCGCCGGCATTGGCTGTTTGTACAAATTCACCGTTGCGCAAAATAGACAATACTGTTGACTGCATTTCTGTCGGCGCATATTTTGCAGCATCATCAGTGCCAGCCAATTCTGTCTGAGATTCCCAGAAAATACGAGTGCCCTTTGTGTTTGCACGCGAACGCTCTTTCTGTTCAGCCATAGATTTTTCAAAGCCAGCAACATCAACATCGATATTCTTGTCGCGCAAAATCATCTGGGTTAAATCCAATGGGAAACCGTATGTATCAAACAATTTAAACGCAACATCGCCCGGCAAAACATTATTGTTTAATTTTGGCAATTCGCTTTCCAATAACTTCATACCGTTTTGCAACATATCTGCGAATGAATTTTCTTCGTTTTCAATGATTTCAACAACACGTTTTTCTTCGCGCGCTAATTCTGGATATGCCGCGCCCATTTCTGTTATCAATGCAGGATACAACTTTGACAACAACGCCCCACGATGACCCAAAATCTGTCCATGACGCATCGCACGGCGCAAAATACGGCGGATTACATAACCACGATCAGAATTAGATGGAATTACACCATCTGCAATCGCAAATCCAACGCTGCGCAAATGGTCTGTGATTACTTTGAAACTGGATACATTTTCAGATGTTTCCGCAACACCCGTCACATCGCTGACGGCACGCTTTAAGTTCACAAATAAATCTGTATCATAATTGTCTGATTTGTTTTGCAGAATCGATGCCCAACGCTCTAACCCTGCGCCGGTATCAACATTTTGTTTTGGCAGTGGCGTTAAATTACCGTTTGCGTCCCTGTCATACTGCATAAATACATCGTTCCAAATTTCAATAAAGCGACGACCTTCGTTATCGCTGCCTGGCAATCCGCCTGCAAATTCCGGCCCCATATCATAGTGCATTTCTGTACATGGGCCGCACGGACCAGTATCACCCGCAGACCACCAATTGTCTTTATCTCCCAACAAAATAGCTTCTTTGCCAGCAACTTTTTTCCAGATCGCCGCCGCTTCATCATCACTGTAATGCGTCGTCACAACAATACGATTTGGGTCCAGACCAATAACTTTGGTCAAAACTTCCCATGACATTTCGATGGCTTCTTCTTTAAAATAATCGCCAAAAGACCAATTGCCCAACATTTCAAAGAAAGTATGATGACTGCCATCAAAACCAACATCTTCTAAATCATTATGCTTGCCGCCGGCACGGATACATTTTTGAACATCGGCAACACGTGACGCAAATGCAGGTTCTGTACCCTGTAATATACCCTTCCACGGAACCATACCCGCAACAGTGAACAACAAACTTGGGTCGTTTGGTATCAATGATGCAGAAGGAACAATTTTATGCCCCTTGGATTCAAAATAATTTAAAAAAGCCGTTCTTATTTCATCGTATGTCATAATATTCCCCTGTTTTTATCGTGCGTATTGTATAAATATAGAATAATTTTTTCAATCATATATTTTATTTTTTATAAAAAACTTTCTAAATGTGTTATAATGTAAAAACAGGCAAAGGAATCACCTATGAAAAAGACAATGATATTTGCAATAATGGCATTGATTGTCATAGTATTAATGACCGCATTCGATGTGTCATTATTGTCTGTTTCGCCAATAAAGGTTCCGGAAAGCATGCAGCCAAACATATTGTATGTTTGCCCAATAAAAACTGATTCTACGTGGGCTTCGCTGGCAAACGGGCTGGCGCAAGGGAAACAATTTATCACAATGGGGTTCTTTTTTGCCGCGATGCTGTTAGCCGCCGTGTGGATGTGGGCGTTATATCAGAATTTATTAAAGGATAAATTTAATCGGGATTCGTTCAAAAAACCGTGGATGTTTACAAAGTTTTTGTTTTGGGCCGTTGTTATTATGACAGTTTTGATGAAAACCCCCGACTATTTCAGGGCCATAGAAATAGACGGTGCACGCGGACAATATGTTTTGTGTGAAAGTAGTACCCCAGGTGCAAAAATCGTGAAAAATGCCCAATGGGTGCACGATGCAAACCATTAAAATTTGTCAAGATTGCAGTTTTTTGCGTTTTTTAAATTATAGGCTTGACTTAAATCGCAGATTTCTCTACGATTCGGGTAAGCAGTACAGGCAATGTCCTTAGGATACTTGGATGACAGCTGATTGTAAAATCGAAAAACCTGGATTCTAGCGACATTGCCTTGGGCACTGCGAACACCTTTAAAAAATTACGAAAGGAGAAACATATGAACAAACAGCAATTGATTGAAGCAATCGCAAACGAAGTTAATGTTACAAAAGCAACAGCTGCTGGCTGCTTGGATGCATTTATCAACACAGTAACAAAAGTTTTGAAAAAGAAAGGCGAAGTTCGCTTGGTTGGCTTTGGCACATTCACATCTGCAAAACGCAAAGCAACAACAGGCCGCAATCCACAGACAGGCGCTGCTATCAAAATCCCAGCATCTACACAGCCTAAATTCAAACCAGGTAAAGCTTTGAAAGATGCTTTGAACTAAATCGTTCGATTTATGTAAATAAAAAATCCCCCGATTGGGGGATTTTTTAATATTGTTTTATTTATATGTTTTTTCTATAATCTGATTATGAAAAATGTACCTGATTTATTTATTTTATCTGAACACAGTGAACTGTTGAAAAAACTGCACGATTGGGATATTGCATACCATCAAAATGATGCACCTGTTGTTGACGATGCAACATATGACGCGGCAAAAAAACGCGCATTGGAAATTGAATCACAATTCCCAGAACTAGCAAAAAATGGCGCATCAACCCATGTTGGCGCTGCTGTAAGCGAAAAGTTTAAATCATACGCACACAGCGTGCCTATGCTGTCTATAGCCGATGTTTTTGACGAAACCGAGGTTGCAGATTGGTTCAACAAACTAACCAGCCAAGATATTTTCATAGAATTAAAAGTGGACGGCGTTTCTTATTCTGCACGATACGAACATGGCGTGCTGGTTCGTGGGTTAACACGCGGCAGTGGCGTTATGGGCGAAGATATTACAGCAAATCTGAAAACCATACCAGACATTCCACAAAAACTGACTGGCGATTTCCCAGATGTTATCGAAGTGCGCGGAGAAGTCTATATGAAACGCGCCGATTTTATCGCACTAAATGCAGAGTCTGAAAAACAATTTGCAAATCCACGAAATGCAGCTGCTGGATCGCTGCGCCAACTAAACCCACAAATAACCGCTACACGAAAACTTAGTGCGTTTGCGTATACATACGGCGAAATTTCCGAACGCGATTTTAACACCCAATCACAATATTTTGACAAACTGGAATCGTGGGGCTTTAAAACTACACGCGCATGGGCCGCGCACGCAAATAATATGAACGACATACAAAATGTGTACAACAATATTATGCTGATTCGCCCTGAAATTCCATTTGACATTGACGGATTGGTATTAAAAGTAAACAATATCGCAACCCAAGAACAAATGGGCAGTCGCGCAAACAGCCCACGTTGGGAAGTCGCATACAAATTCCCTGCGGCACGCGCCATTACAGATTTATGCGACATTACAATCCAAGTCGGCAGAACTGGTGTTTTAACACCGGTGGCAGAACTGGAACCTATTAATATCGGTGGCGTTGTTGTGTCGCGCGCAACATTACACAATGCAGATGAAATAAATCGACTGGGGGTACGCGTGGGCGACAAAGTCATCGTTCAACGCGCAGGTGATGTCATACCACAAATAGTTGGCGTGGCAGAAAAAAATCCAACGGCAAGCGAATTTATATTTCCTGATACATGCCCTGTATGCGGCGGACGGGTCGTTCAAGAATCAGGCCAGGTCGCACGCAGATGTATAAATACCCTGACCTGCCCTGCACAAAGATTGGGCGAATTAGAACACCTGGTTTCCAGAAAAGGTTTTGATATTGACGGTCTGGGCACAAAACAATTAGAAAACTTTATTGCACGCGGCTGGATTAATGGCCCCAGCGATATATTTACACTGATACAGAACCATGGGAACGACATAAAAAATCTGGATGGGTTTGGCGAAAAATCTGTGATGAATTTAAACCAATCTATTAATCATGCGCGCGATATTGAATTGCACAGATTTTTATTCGCAATCGGCATCCCAGAAGTTGGCGAAGTGACAGCCAAAATACTGGCGCGGGCATTTGGAACACTGGATGCGGTACGAAATGCGCCGGCATGGAAACTAAAAGACATCGATGGTATTGGCGATGTTATGGCAGATGAAATCGTTTCTTTTATGACAGACGAACATAACAAAAAAGAACTGGACAAGTTATTGGCGCACATTAATGTAAAAGACGCAAAACAAGAAAGCAAAAAAACAAACGAATTGTTAACCGGCAAAAAAATCGTTCTGACTGGCACGCTGATAAATTATACCCGTGATGCAGCCAAAGACATTTTAGAATCCTTTGGTGCAATCGTATCAAACAGCGTATCTTCAAAAACAGACATCGTGTTGGCTGGTGCAGATGCGGGCAGTAAACTGACCCGCGCAACAGAGCTGGGTATAACAATATGGTCTGAACAAGATTTCGAAAACGCAATCAAATAAAAGAAAGCCCCAAATGGGGCTTTTTATTATTCTGCAACTGGCGCTGGCATTTCTGCTGGGCGTGGGCCACGGTCGTGTTTTGGACCACGATAATGTTTTTTTGCGGCCTTGAATTCTTCAACGGATACACAACCGTTTTTATCAGCATCCATCTTTTCAACCATTTTCGCCATCTTTGGGCATTTAACAACCAAGCAGCCATTTTCAAATTCTGGACGCGGCATCATTTTGCGACCTTTTTCACAGCAGCACAATTTTGCTGCGGCAAAACCCAAACCGAATATCACCAAGAAAACAACCAACTTCTTGAAAAAACCGCCGCGTTTGTGGCATTTGCCAGCACATGCACAACCCTTGTCGCAGCCACAAGGCAATTTTTCAATTACTGGTGCAGATTTTGCAACTGGCTTTTTAACGGCTGGTTTAACCGTTTTCTTTGCCGCTGGCTTTACAGCAGCTTTTTTTGCAGCAACTTTTGCTGTTGTTTTTTTTGTAGTTTGTTTTGCCATTTGTCCTTCCTTTGGTTTTGTATGACGCTTCTATTTTATTAGTTTAAATTCACATTGTAAAGTTTTTACTTTAAATAAAATGTAATTGTTGCAACAACGCGCACCTTTTTATTTATTGATTGGCGTTCATTCGACGACCACGAATCTGTTGGATCGCGCGATTCAATGCTGAACACGCCTTGGTTTGCGCTTTTAATTTTTCCCAAACGCGCATCTGCGTCTTTGGCAAATTGCTGACCCGCAGCAGTCGCGTTTTTTGTTGCCTGTTCAATCATCGATATTTTAATTTCATTTAATCCATTAAAAATATAAATTGGGCCTGCATAATCTTCGGTAATAGTAATCCCACGACGAACCAATTCGCCCATACGACGCGACACAGCATCAACCAAGCCAACATTATTAGAACGAACCTTGACCCCGGTTTCAATAACATAACGACCGTCATTTTGTTGATTCTTTAATTCCGCATCTGAATAACCAGCATATTTATCACGAACCTGGACACGCAGATTTTGAATATCAGTTGGTGAAAAACCAGAATCGATTAAAAACGCATGTATTTCATTGATATCTTCATCAATTTGCTGTTGCAAAACAGTCAAATCGCCACCAACACCATTTATCTTGATGTTCCATACAGCAGTATCTGCCACGACATCGCGTTCAGCCAAACCCTTGACTGTGACGGTGCGCCCAGACATTGCGCGATAAATACCATCACCAATAAAAAAACCACCCAACGCAACACCAACCGCCAATACAGACAGCCACAATCCAGACAGACTTTTTAATTTGTTGGTTAATTTCATTATGCCCTCTCCTGCTGTTGTTATAAGCTTAGTCTACAACAAAGATATTGATTATGTCAAATTCTGTATTTTATTAATAACCCAATTTGCCATCATTAAACCAAATGTGCCTGTCACCGTGATAACAGAGCCTAAATTCTTGGCGTGTCCGACAACGGGCACAGGCTGTTGTGTTGAATACACCGCTGAAAAATCAGGCAAGCCCTGTTCGCGCACCATTCTGCGCACGCGCGCAGCCAATGGGCACACCGTTGTTTTCGACAATGGCGCGATTTTTATTTTTGTTATATCTGTTTTTGATGCCGCGCCCATACTGGAAATCAGTGGGATATTATAGCGCGCCGCCCATTTATACAGCGCAACTTTGGACGGAACCGTATCAATCGCATCAATTATAAAATCAGGATTAAAATCCAGTTCTGTGCCATCATCAAAAAAGATATTTAATGTTGTTGTCTTTATTTCTGGATTGATATCACAGATACGCGCAGCAGCAACATCAACCTTTGGCATACCAACAGTCGAATCCGATGCGAACAATTGACGATTAATATTCGATTCTTCGACACTATCAAAATCAATCAGTATCAAATGCCCAACACCAGATCGCGCCAACGCCTCTATCGCAAAGGAACCAACCGCACCACACCCAACAACCATTACAGTTGCGTTTTTAAGTTTTTCTGTACCTTCTTGGCCGTATAATAATCTGGTTCTGTTTAATCTGGTCATGAATTCAACATCCGTATTGTATTTTTATATATTATATCAGCCATTTTGTCAGGCGCAATATTCAAAATGCCTGCGATACGATTTACCACATTGATAATTTCTGTCGGCGTATCGTCGTCCGTTTCCGCCAAAATTCTGTCCAACGGCGTTGCCAGAATACGATTTGCATTTCGCAAATTACGCGCCCCATACGAAAAATATACATTATACTTTTCTGCCATTTTTTTTATATCCTGAGTGCCACCAGAATAGCCATGCAGCAATAAAAACCGCGGCAATACGGACCCGGTCCCCTTCATTATATGTTGTAATTTATCGTATGCACCCACACAATGAACACAAACACCCCTGTTCAATGCACAAGCGATGTTTAGTTGTGCAATAAAAACATCCATTTGACGCGACATATCATTATGAAATTTGTCCAACCCGATTTCACCAACCATTAATTCTGGATTTTGTTTCAGCAAATCAGATAATTCTGATTGCCAACCCACAGACAAATCAGATATGTACCACGGGTGTACACCAATTGCGCCGTATATATTTTTTTCTTTGTCTGAAATCTTGGACACGGTTGCCCAATCAGATGGTTTTGCCGCATTAAAAATTGCGCCGACTTCAGTCAGACACGTTGAATCAGAAATATGACAATGGGCATCAATATATTTTTGCATCTTTATAAAAAGACCTGTGAAATCCCACAGGTCCGTCCTTTATTTATCATCCAGATTTTTTAATAAAATATCTTTCATATCATTTGGCATCATACCAGTTGAAGAATACCCACAATCAACATGATGCACTTCGCCTGTGACACCACTGGATAAATTGCTGAACAAATACAGCGCAGCGCCACTGACATCATCCAATGTCATATTGCGACGCAGGGGCGTTGTTTCTGCGTTCAGACGCAACATGGCTTTGAATCCACCAACACCACTGGATGCCAATGTCATAATTGGACCTGCGCTTATTGCATTAACACGAATGCCGTCTGCGCCCAGGTCAGATGCCAGATAACGAACACTGCTGTCCAGTGCAGATTTTGCAACGCCCATAACATTATAGTTTGGGACAGACTTTTCACCGCCAAAATATGTCAATGTGACAATACTGCCACCGTCAGTCATCAATTTAGAAGCACGACGCGCAATATCAACCAATGAATATACAGAAATATCCATTGTATTTTTGAAATTATCGCGGGTTGTATCTGCATAGCGACCCATCAATTCGTTTTTATCGGAAAACGCAATTGCGTGCAACACGCCATCCAAACGACCCCATTTTTCTTCTATTTTATTAAACAAATCATCCATCTGGGCATCGTTTTGGACATTACATTCTTGAACAAATTCAGCACCAATCGATTCCGCCAATGGACGAACGCGTTTTTCCAATGCCGGCATTGCATAAGGCATTGCAATTTGCGCACCTGCAGCGGCAGCACGCTGGGCAATTGCCCACGCCATAGACCAATCATTTGCCACGCCTGTGATTAAAATCTTTTTTCCCTGTAATAACATTATAAATCCTTTATCGTTATGTATTGGACAATGTAAAATATACCACTTTAAATATCATATCGCAATAAGTAAAAAAATCACCCCGTGTGGGGTGAAATGTTTATGCATCACTGCCTTTGAACTGCATATCATACAGCGTTTTATATGCGCCACATTCTATTTTTAACAATTCTTCGTGTGTGCCAGCCTCTACAACTTCGCCATGATTTATAACAACAATCTTGGACGCGTTTCGGATAGTCGACAATCTGTGCGCAATTACAAACACAGTTTTATCCTGCATCAGATTTTCTATTGCACGTTGGACAACGGCTTCTGATTTATTATCCAATGCAGATGTCGCTTCGTCCAGGATTAATATCGGCGCATTTTTCAAGAAAGCGCGCGCGATAGCAATTCGCTGCTTTTGCCCACCGGACAACAGTATTCCGCGTTCACCAATCTGGGTATCCAAACCGTTTTCTAAACTGGCAATAAAATCATCCAAACACGCCATTTTTACAGCCTTGCTAACTTCTTCTTCGGTTGCAGATTGATTGCCAATCAAAATATTTTCACGAATTGTACCTGCAAACAAGAAGTTGTCCTGAAACACAACCGCAATATTCTGACGAAGTGATGCCAATGTAAAGTCGCGAATATCTGTGCCGTCAACATAGATACCACCACCTGTCACATCGTAAAAACGCGGCAGTAAACTGACCATAGTGGTTTTTCCGCCACCAGAATTACCAACCAGCGCAATAATCTCGCCATGATTAACGGTTAAATTAACATGCTTTAAAACAGGAACATCCTTGACATATTCAAATGAAACATCTTTGAATTCAATACATTTGTGTTCATTTGGCATCTTTACCGCATTAGGACGATTTTTAATCGCAGGGACAGAATCCATTACTTCGAATACGCGTTCAATAGCCAAAAAGGACATCAAGACCGAATTATATGTCGACCCCATACTTTTCATCGGATTATATAGCATTATCAAGGCTGCCAAAAACGACACAAAGCTGCCACTGGTGATTGTGCCGTTTAAAATCAAAAACGACCCGAACCAAATCGCCAGACCAATTCCAACAGACAAAACAGCGTGCATTACCGGGGTCACCCATCTGGTGCGCTGAACCAATTTCATCTTAAGATTAAAAACAGAATGCAAAACATCATGAAACTTTTTCTGCTGATACTCTTCTAGGTTATAAGCAGTAATCGTTTTATTACCAGCATAAGATTCATTATACGCCGTCAACAACGCAGAATCAGCGACAATCGATTTAGAAAAAATTGAATTTATCTTCTTTTTCAATGTCATCATCGGCAACATTGCACCAAACAATACCGCAACACAAACAATCGCCAATTGCCATGAATTTACGAACAAAACTACAATCAATGAAATTGCTGTAAAAACCTTTTGTACCAGATTTTTTAAATTGGTCAGCAAACCAGCACACGCCATATCTGCATTGTTGTTAAACATAAATATAACATCACCAGAATTTTTCTTGCTGAAAAAGTCCGTTTCGAAAAACAACATTTTTTTGTAAAGTTCGAACTTTAAACGGTTGGTTATTTTTGCCCCAGACCATGCATTTAAATAATTAGACACATAAGTTAACAAACCCTGGATACAGGTAAATATAATAATCCCCAAAGGAATATACCACGCCGTCTGCAAAGACTTTTCCACCATAACTAAGTCCATATATGGACGCAACGCCATCGCAATTACAGCATCCATGGACCCAATTGGGATAGCCAATAACAATGACAATAATCCGCGAAACCAATATGGTTTTACATACGGCCACATACGTCTGTAATTTTTTACAAACATATTTTGTAATAACTTACCTTTTACTTCTTTTGACAGTTTTTCTTTCATTTTTTCCTGCTATATTTTGTCTTTGGGATTATTGCGCACAGAACACAAAAAGTCAACACGATAACAATTTACTTACCGTGCGTATATATATCTTGCTTTATCAGAGCATTACGCAAACAGTTATAATGCAAAACCTGACCACGCAAATAGTGATTATATAATGTTGAATTATTACTTATCATCGTAATTGGAACACCCTTTGCCAAACACCCAGAAACAACCATTGGGCCATCATCAAAATGCATATCAGGGTTTAATTTGGCCAATATGTCTGGCTTTTGACCATTTTGATCGTACACCTGATTAAAATCGCACTTTATCCCAGCACAACGCAACTGCATAAATGTCTTTTCGGGCTGTTTCAAACTGCGCTCTGTGACGAACAAAACCTCTGTCCCTGGGCGCGAAATTAAATTATTCAAAATATTGGGAATATCCCTATCCAGCAATGGCATAGTATATAACAAATCGTCCTTGAACAATTCCAGCAAATTGTTCACCAACACATCATTGTTATATGATTTTTGCAAATTCCAATCCGTTGCCTTGTAAAAAGGGATACCTGTACGTCTAAACGCCTCTTGATACAAGGGTTTCATATTAAAAATAACATTATCTAAATCGAATGTAAGACGCATAACCCGTTCCCAAAAATAATTGTCGCGCCGATTATAACAATAAAAATAAAAAAACCAAGACTTTTTTGCAAAAAAACGCCCCGAACGGGGCGTAGACATGAAACTTTTGTGCGTCCGATTAACGGTCGCGAGATACTGGTCTGTCAACAAACATCCAGATTAACCATACCAACGCTGAAATACCAATCAACGCGTATATAATGTTGCTGGCCAATGTTGCTGGTCCAAACAAATATGCAACCAAGTCAAAACCAAAGATTCCAACCAGCCCCCAGTTCAAGGCGCCGATAAATGTCAATGGCATAAGAACAAAGTTTGTAAGTCCTCTCATCTCTTCTTTCTCCTTTTCAAGGTTTGTTTTGTCTTGTTTCAAAGACAAATATATTATAAACCTTTTAAAAAAGTCTTGCAATCACAATACACCATTTAGGAAAAGGTACCTAAGCCTTAAACATCATAGTGTTTACGAGTTTGTGTTGCCGCAAAAAAACGCCCATCAGGGCGCCTTTATAACTGAATAAACATTGATGGATTTTTTTGCAATCGCTCTAATGCGCTTTCCAATGTTTTACGATATTCTATAAATTTCTTTTTATCTTCTTTGTTCAGATTGCTTATCGCAGGCAACTTTACAGTCATTGGATTTACATGCACGCCATCTTTGATAATTTCATAGTGCAAATGTGGCCCGGTCGAATACCCCGTCGAACCAACATAACCGATTGTTTGTCCCTGACGAACATTGGTGCCAACATTTACCCCCTTGGCAAAACGGGACATATGCGCATACAATGTTTCGTACGAACCATTATGACGGATTTTAACAAAATTACCATGACCACGATTATAACTGCGCGCAATTACGCGCCCCGCGCCAGCTGCCGGAATTGGGGTGCCGGTTGACGCGCGGAAATCAACGCCTTTGTGTGCACGCGTAAAGCCCAGCACCGGATGTTTGCGCTTTTTAGAAAAATTACTGGTTATTTTTGCGTTATTAATTGGCGTACGCTTTAAAGACTTAATTGCGCCATTGCCTTCTGCGTCATAATAGCCAATTGTGCCATCAGATTTGCGAAAACGATACATTTCAACATTCCCACGCAACGCCTGAAACGATACAGCCAACACATTACCGTTATCAACTTTTTTACCATCGGAAAAGTTTTCTTCGTATAAAACCCAGAATTTTTGTCCTGCGCGAACATCGCGTTCAAAGTCCATTTCAAACGCCAACAAGTCGTATACTTCTATCAAAATACCCGCAGGAATACCAGCGCGCTGACCAGCCAGATAAAAACTGTCCCCGTCCAAGATTTCGCCACCGCGCCACATAGCGCGCGTATCACGTGCAACCTCAACAGTTTTGCAGTCCCACACCCCAGATTCGTCACAGGTTAATTCAACCTGACGCCATGGAGACGGAACAACAACTATCTTGGACACAGGAGCATCATCACTGTCGCGTGTAAATTCCAGCTTATCACGATCGGCGCGCAAAGTCGAAATACCAGCATCTTTTTTCAACACCGCAGCGATTTCATTTACATCACGCTGACTTAAACCCTGGGTCAACAATAAATCAGACAATGTGTCACCAGACGACACAACAACCACAGAACGACATTCCCCACCACCAATCACAGATGGCACACGGCGCGTCGCAACTAAAAATATAGCAACCAGACTTAGCAGTACAGCAAGCGCTATAACCATGCGGGTCAAATTGGTTGCGTTCAGAATATCTTTTGCTTTTTTCATAATGGGGATTATAATAGTTTTATGAAAACAAATCAAGCATTCGCAATCTTGCAACGGGCGGGCGGCATTCGTGCCGCACGAATTATCACAGAGAATACAAAAAAATTAACTGGGATTAAGGTCTTATTTATGGCACACCAACTGCGCCACGGGGTGCCAGTCGCAAAAATAATAAAACAAAAATGGTTTTACGGTCTTAAATTTTATACAAACAAACATACACTGGACCCACGACCAGATACCGAAACACTGGTCGCTCAGGTTATATCAGACTGCGCAGACAGCACAGACAAACGCATATTGGATTTAGGCACAGGAACCGGGTGTATAATTTGTTCTTTGGTAAAAAACATTCCAAATGCGTCGGGTATCGGAATCGATAAATCACGCTGCGCACTGCGTGTAGCACGCCGTAATGTGCGAACATTGGGACTGGGCGACAAAATAAAATTAAAACACGCCAGTTTTTCGACACCCCGCAAGTATGATACTTTATTTGATATTATCGTATCTAACCCGCCGTATATTGCAAAAGACGATACGCGTGTTGACGCAGGGGCAAAGCATGATCCCAAAATGGCATTATATGCGCAGAACAACGGATTGGCCGCATACCAGGCAATCGCAAGGCAGGCAAAAAACTGGATATCTTCTGACGGCAAACTGTACTTGGAAATCGGCGCAGACCAAGGCGCAGACATCAAAGAAATTTTTATACAAAACGGCTGGGACCTGTTACGCAACGCATATGATTTAGGTGGAGTTGAGCGCGTTTTGGTTTTTAACAAGGCACATTAAAAATATGAAATCACTGACCGACAAAGATATTATGGATATGATTGGCGACGAATACACACCTGATGACGCAACTACGCGTCGCAGTGTGCGGACACAATTACACCTGTCAACCAGACTGCCAAAGCCAGCTATACCAACCCCAAAACACATAAAAATAGATTTGCATCAACTGACCGAAGAACAGGCATGGGAACGCATTATGAGTGTGGCAACATCGGGCGCACGCAGTGCCACCATAATAACCGGCGCCAGCGGCATATTAAAAATAAAATTTCAGCAATGGGCGCAAGACAGCCTGCTGTCTCCGTATATAATATCGTGGGAACCTGTTAATAACGGCAGTTTTGAAGTAAAATTTAAAAAACAATCAGCAACCTGATGCAGCCTTGGTTCGACCTGTTAAAGCACCAGGATCAATCGTCTGTCCTTCATATTTAATGACATAATGCAGGTGTGGGCCTTCACTGGTGCCAGTATTGCCAGTTTCAGCAACTTTCTGTCCAACACGAACAGTATCGCCCCTGTTGACGGTCACTGCACTCAAATGACAATATACTGTTTCGAAACCGCCACCATGCGTTATTTTAAGTCCATTGCCACATTGGGCGTCATAAAAAACAGATTTCACAGTACCATTTGCTGGCGCATAGACATTTGTACCCACAGCTGCCCTGTAATCCAACGCACCGTGTGATTTACATTTGTTTTCTTTGGGATGCATCCTTTTACCATAACCTGATGTAATTTTTGGTGTGCCCTTTAATGGTTCAAGTGTAGGTATATCAGGATTATAAGCATCTAATGCCATCGTAGCAACAGCTGTGACAGTCAGGCCAGCCCCTCCTGTATTCTGTTCAGACTTCGACGAAACTTTTACACCCATTTTTTTCAGTTGTTCTTCTGCGGCCTTGGTTTGGCGATCCCACATATCAAGCTCGTCTTCTATGGTCATACCAGGATATGCGCAATATTTTATACAAACGCCATTACTGTCGTATTCTGTCTCGAACGGTTCATAGCCTTCTTGCCAGACATCTACCTTTTGAACAAAAGAAAGGTCATCGAATGTTTTTGGGAAACTTTGCGCAGTCAAAAAACTTTTGGTCAGGCGTTGGTTTTGACGCATAAGGGCGCCCTGCTCGGCCCCGATGGCGGCACCAATAACAAGCACAGATAAAGTAAATGCAATTCCTCTCATAAATTTGATTATATCATATTTTTTTAATATTTTTAATGACTAATTATGTCTTTTTTGCTATTGATGATACGAAAGGGTTTTTCAGAAATAATAAGGAAGGTAAATATGGCAAATCTGCATTTTCACTATGGAGTTATGAGCAGCTCTAAATCCGCGGCATTAATAATTAACGCATATAACTTTAAACATAACAACAACCAAGTCGAAGTTATCAAGCCTTCTTTTGATAGCCGGTTTGCTGCACAGAAAATCGTATCGCGAATTGGACTGGAATGTGATGCGATGGCAATGCCAGACCTGCGGGCATATGCGCCAGCACCCCAAACAAAAGTTATTTTGGTTGACGAAGTACAGTTCTTTGCCCCAAGCGACATAGATAAACTGGTTCACATTGCCGACATTCAAGGCAAAATCGTTATGTGTTACGGACTGATGGTGGACAGCAACGAGGAATTATTTCCTGCATCAAAACGATTAATCGAGGTTGGCGCAAAATTGCATCGTATGGATTCTAATTGTCAAATAGACGGCTGCATGAAACTGGCCACGCATCATTTACGATTTGACACAAACGGCCAGGTCATACGCGCGGGCGACCAGTTTGTACTGGGTGACAGCAATTATAAATCGGTCTGTCGCGCGCACTATAACGCCCTTTATCACAAGAAAAGCAAAACCAGATAAAAAAATATTATTTTTGCTTGCATTTGGAATAAAATGATATAGAATATAAAACCGTTGCATCCATAGCTTAACTGGATAAAGCATCTGACTACGGATCAGAAGACTGAGGGTTCGAATCCTTCTGGATGCGCCAGAATTAATAAAAAACGCCACCTTGTGTGGTGTTTTTTGTTAATCGTGTGAAACACGAAGATTTGAACCCGACCAGAGGGTTCGACAAGGAGTAGATTTGACAAGTATCGCGCTGTCAAATCGTCACGACTGCCCCGACGGCACAACGTGCCAAGGGAATCCTTCTGGATGCGCCAGGATTAATAAAAAACGCCACCT
>CAJGDG010000016.1 GCA_904502095.1 uncultured Alphaproteobacteria bacterium | reverse complement strand
ATATGTTGGGCGGTCATACTGCGCAAATGGCGGACAGAATGAGTGCGGAAATAAAACGCACAATGGTAATTCAGGCGCTGGGTGTGGGTTTAATGGTCGCAGGTGGTAATCCTGCGCTTGGGGCAGGGGTTCTGGCGGGGGCTGGTGGCGTTGCCCAGCAATCTATGTTGGCGTTTACGCGTGACGAAGAACGCATCGCGGACAATATGGGCGTTGATTTAATGGTGCGCGCGAATCAAAATCCAAATGGCTTTATAACTGTTTTTGAGCAGATGCGTGATATGACGGGTGCGCTGGAATCTAAAATAAATCCAAATCGTATAAATCATCCATTAACGGGCGAACGGTTATCTAATGTCAAAATGCGAATTCAAGAAATTGCGCCTGATTACAAATCAGATAAAAAAACATCAGATGCGCGTACCCATAAATATGAACTTGTTCGCGCAAAGTTAATTGGGTATCTGGATTCAGAAAAAAAGGTTTTAGAAAAATACCCATATGCTGATAAATCAGATGCGGCAATATATGCGCGCGCAATTGCGAATATGCGCGGTGGCAATCTGAGTGGTGCAAAAATGGGTGCCCAAACATTGGTGTCCAGACATCCTAAAAACCCGTATTTTTATGAACTGTTGGGCGATATAGAATATCAGTTTGGGCACTATGACGACAGTGTTGATGCCTATGAATATGCGTTGGCGTTAACAGATAACGCACCCCAGATTGAAACTGCGCTGGCATTGGTTTTGACTGCGCGCAGGGGTGGTGGCGATATTGTGCGCGCGATTGAGTTGTGCAAGCGTGCATTGTTGGCCCAACCTGCGCCGTTAACATATTGGGTTCTGGCGCGCGCCTATGGCGATGAAGACGCAGGGCGCAACGCATGGGCGATGGCAGAATATTACAATATGCTGTCGCGCACAGACGAAGCGCAAAAATATGCAAAAATTGCGCGCAAAAAATTAGATAAAAAATCCCCAGAATACATAAAATCTGGGGAATTGTTGAAATAGTTTTTTATTAAGAAAATATGTCTGTTGCCCCTTGAAAAGTTTTTTTGCATAACTATATGGTGTGTAAGCAAAAATTTTTTAAGGAGCAAAATATGGGAAAAGTAATTGGTATTGATTTAGGAACAACAAATTCCGCCATGGCGTTCATGGATGGTTCAGACCCAAAAATTATCGAAAATTCCGAAGGTCAGCGCACAACACCATCTGTTGTTGCATTGACATCTGGTGGCGAACAGTTGGTCGGCATTACTGCCAAGAACCAGGCTGTCACAAATCCAGAAAACACAATTTATGAAATCAAGCGTTTAATGGGCTTGCGTTTTGACAGTCCTGCTGTTCGTGAAATTGCAGCGCGCGTTCCATATAAAATTGTTGCAGGCGACAACGGTGACGCATGGGTTGAAATGGATGGTAAAAAATATGCGCCATCTCAGATTTCTGCAATGATTTTGGCAAAATTAAAGAAAGATGCAGAAAGCTATCTGGGCGAAACTGTCACAGACGCAGTTATCACAGTTCCTGCATACTTTAACGATTCCCAGCGTCAGGCAACCAAAGACGCAGGTCGCATCGCAGGCTTAAATGTT
The DNA here is from genome assembly GCA_904502095.1 of uncultured Alphaproteobacteria bacterium. GTDB lineage: Bacteria > Pseudomonadota > Alphaproteobacteria > Rs-D84 > Rs-D84 > Enterousia. The sequence goes on along the minus strand of CAJGDG010000016.1, from coordinate 19,796 downwards.
TTGCGTATTGTTAACGAACCAACAGCTGCGGCGTTGGCGTATGGCTTGGATAAAGGCAAAGACGGCACAATTGCTGTTTATGACCTTGGGGGTGGTACATTTGACGTATCTATCTTGGAAATTGTTGATGGCGTATTCGAAGTAAAATCGACCAATGGCGACACAGCGTTGGGTGGTTCTGACTTTGACGCGCGCATTTTGGAACACTTGATTGCAGAATTCAAGGCGCAATCTGGTATTGATTTATCTGGCGACAAATTGGCATTGCAACGCTTGAAAGAAGCGGCAGAAAAAGCAAAAATCGAATTATCATCTAAAACATCAACAGATATCAATCTGCCTTATTTGACAGCTGATGCAACAGGGCCAAAGCATTTTAACACAACATTGACCCGTGCAAAATTGGAATCATTGGTTGCGGACTTGATTGAACGCACCATTGAACCATGCAAAAAGGCATTAAAAGACGCAGGTTTGGACAAATCACAAATCAACGAAGTAATCTTGGTTGGTGGTCAAACTCGTATGCCAAAAGTTGCAGAAACAGTAAAAGAATTCTTTGGTCGTGAACCACACAAGGGCGTAAACCCAGACGAAGTTGTTGGTATGGGGGCTGCAATTCAAGGTGGTGTTTTAAAAGGCGATGTCAAAGATGTATTGTTGTTAGATGTCACACCATTGTCATTGGGTATTGAAACATTAGGTGGCGTATTTACACGCTTAATCGACCGCAACACAACAATCCCAACCAAGAAATCTCAGGTTTTCAGTACAGCTGAAGATAATCAGTCTGCTGTGACAATTCGCGTATTCCAAGGCGAACGTGATATGGCGGCAGATAATAAATTGTTGGGTCAATTTAATCTGGAAGGTATTGCGCCTGCGCCACGTGGTATGCCACAAATCGAAGTATCTTTTGATATTGACGCGAACGGTATTGTGCATGTTTCTGCCAAAGACAAAGGAACCGGCAAAGAACAGGCTATTTCGATTAAATCTGACGGCGGCCTAAGCGAAGATGAAATCAAGCGTATGGTTGACGAAGCGGCTGCAAACGCCGAAGCGGACAAACTGAAACGCGAATTGGCCGAAGCAAAAAATACCGCCGAAACAGCAATCTTCAGCATTGAAAAATCGTTAAAAGAACATGGCGATAAAATCAGTGAAGACGAAAAGAAATCTATCGAAGAAGCCAAGCAGGCATTAAGCGATGAATTGGCCAAGGCGGACGCAACAGCTCAATCATTGAAAGAAAAAACAGACGCATTGTCTGAACGCGCAATGAAATTGGGTGAAGCGGTCTATAAAGCGGCCCAGGCTGAACAGGCCGCCGCAGAAGAAGGTCAGAAAAAGAACGAAGACGGCACCGTCGACGCAGACTTTTCTGAAAAGAAATAACAAAACGCCCGTTTGGGCGTTTTTTACCGGGGCAGACGGCTAACCTCTAATATATTTTTCCCTTGTGTTTGGCTGTATGCTTGGTATGATGATTGACGAAACCAAAGGGTATTAATTAATATGTATCAAGAAAAAGTTATTAAAATATTAGAAAATCAGTTGGGGGTTGTATCAATTATCCCCAGCGATTATTTGTCATTGAATTTAGCGATGGATTCATTGGATGTGGCATTGGTTGCCAACGCCATAGAATATGAATTTAAATTACCGCAGGACAGCATTTTAAATTATATGTCTGAAAATTTTCAAAATATTACGGTCGAAGATTTATCAAATTTTGTCGGTTTAGCGCGTCAACCATTAAAACGTTCTGGGCCAAAGAAAAAGAAACAAATTCCAGCATTAACAAACGCGCAATTAAAAGAGTTGTATCATAGATTCGAAGAAAAACAGCGATAAAAAACGCCCAAACGGGCGTTTTTTTTATTATGGAAAGCGTTGACTGTGTGCATTCATATAAGCCGTTAAATCCGGCGCTGTCGCCTTTGATTTTCTGCGGAAAATGTTAAATGTTTTGGATTCTGTGCCGTTCGCCAAATTCCAGAATTCGAATAATTCCGCCATAGCGTCGTGTGTAGCTGTGTCCTTGTACTCGTTCGAGTCCTTTACGTCTTTTTCCAAATTTTGTCCGGTAATTTTTTTGCCGCTGGATTTATAGGCGTTTTTTGCCATGTTTGCGATTTCAAACACCCCCAATGCGGCAAAACGAAGTGTTTTATCCAACGCGCCCATCATATTTCCCATAAATGCATTCTCTTTGGCCAATGATGTGCCGGAAAAGATTTTAAATTCCGCTTTGCGTAAATCGTTACGCACAGATGAAGACACGGCGCTATAACGCATAACAGCCAATGTTTCCAACAACACCTTGGCTTCGTCTTTTCTTCCTTCGTGCACGGCATCCAATACAATTTGTTGCACCATTTGGCGCATATCGCGTCCATTGCGCAGGGCATCTTTGAAATAGCCGACTTTAGATATTTTTTCTAATTCTTTTATCCCCCAGTCTATTTTTTCTTTTGTGCCTGGTGCGACAGAATTTTGAACAGATTTCATACTGTCCAACAGCTTTTCCATGCCGTCTGTTGCCTTGACGCCTTTTTTATTAATCAGGGCGCCAACCATATCTTTTGCCTCGGGGCATTGGTAATTATGTCTGTTATGCTTTGATGCCAGTTTGCCAACGGTTTCGGTCAAATATTTGTCGACATTATCTTTTGCGCGCTGAAAGGCATTTTTTCTATAGCTAAATTTGTGATCCAGCTTGGTCTTACCCTCGTTATAGTTTGCTTTTTCTGCACCCTTGTTATAAAAGGTGTTGATGTCGCCAGCATGCGGTAAAACTTTATCCCTCAGTTTTTTATTTGACGCCAACTGTTCAAACATTTCTTGCAGCGGTTTATCCAATCGGGTTGTACTTGGCGGATTTGAAACACGGTCATCGTTGTCTGTGACCAAGTCGTATAAAACATATTGATTTACGCCATTTGATTTCAGAGAGTCTGGAATATAATCCTTTAAATCTGCATATTCGCTGTCCCCAAGTCTTTGCATGTCCAATAAAAATTGTGCAAGTAATTGTTTTTTTGTGTCATCACTTTTGTAAGAGCCGTCTCTCAGAGCGTCCTTCAAGTTTTGTAGTTTTGTTTTTTCCATTCCCATTTTTGCGGAATAGTCGTTTTCGTGCCCGTCAAGCGCATTGGCTATTTCGGATGCGGCTTTTGAAGGAATCATTCCAGACTTGGAAAGTTCTTCACTTAATTTATCAAATGCTTCACGATTCAGCGAGTCTTCTTGCAGAAAAACCGGCAGCAATGGAATCAGTTTTTCGCCGTTGGACAAATACTCCAAATTGCTCAATTTGGATAAAAAAGTTGAACATATTTCGTGCGTTTTTATATTCGTTTTATAGGTGCCGTCATCCAAACCCTTTGCCAGGGTTTTAAGGTCTTTTTCTGGGATGCCCAAAACCTGACTATAATCGTTCAGGTTGGTTTCTATTGCCGTCGCAATTTCTTTCGCGTGGGCATCAAACCCTTTAAAACGATATTGGCCAACCTCGGTATTATATTTATTAATAAAATCCGTGACAGCACTGTCGCTTTTTAAATCTTCGTCTTCGGACAGGGTTTGAAACCAATCTTGCAACCGTTCATATATTTCTTTTTTGTCGTTAGCGTCTGAAATCTTTGAAAAATTTAATTTATCTGGAACTGTATTGTTCTTTATGGCTTTCATATAGTCAGACCATTTTTCCAGGTCGCTGCTCAGCAAGGATTTTTTATGCAACTCAAAAAACTTATCCCTTTGGGATTGTGGCATCTGTTTCAGAGAATAAAACTGTGCCAAATTTTCTAAAAACTTTTGTGCGTCTGAACTTAATCTCGCCATATTTATACCTCTTATCACCAACAGAATAATTATAGTGCATTTTTGCCTGTTTTTCAATATGTGCTGGACATTTTTATCAAAAAATATGTATAATTTTTAATCAAAGGACGTTTTTTTTGAAAAGATTGTTGTTTTCTTTGTATGGATTTGCGTTTTTTAACAAATTTTTATTGTTAACGCCGGTCTATGCAATTTTTATGCAGCAAAATGGATTAAGCGATTTTCAGCTGTCTACAATGTTTATTGTTTCTGCGGCTGCTACGATTATGGGGCAAATGCCAATAACATTTATTACTAACCGCATTGGTCAGCGTTGGGCAATGATTTTTGGTCAATTTTTAAAGATGGTCGCAATTCTTTTGTGGTTGGCGTGGCCAACATATGCAGGCTTTGTGGTTGGTATGGTGCTGTGGGGACTTCAGGCCGGTTTTCGCAGTGTCGCATACGAAGGTCTTGTATATGACAGTGTGGCATCCCACGGTGGCGCAGATGAATATACCCGAATTTTGGGCCGGAAATCTACATATGAATCAATTGGTACTGCAATGTCGGCAATGGGGTCTTTGTTGATGTTTATGGGATACGATTGGGTCACATGGGCATCAGTAGTGGCAATTTTAATATCGATTGTGTGTTTGTTGGCGGTTCGGTATACTGCGCCAATTAATATGCGGCCTAAGAAAACCCAGTTTACCAAATTGTTACGCAGCGGCTTTCGTGTGTGTCTAAAAACACCGTGCCTGATGTCTGTTATGATTTTAACTTTGTTGGTGGTAAATATTCCGTATATGGACGATTTTTTAAGCCCGTTGGGGTTGCAGCTGGGATTGCCAACAGAATATGTTGGTATATTGTCGTTCTTTTTGCTGGGGTGTGCCACCTTGGGCCAACGTTTTGCATATAAGTTTACACATCTGCCCGATTGGTTTTTGTATTCGCTGATTGGGGTTGTTGGCGTACTGTATATGTGCTTTGCGCTGGTATACGATATTAATGCATTGTGGTTAATGGGTGTGGCGTATATATTGTTTTATGGAATCTATACATTGCTGTATGCCAGATTTCAAAATATGATACCGTTGGGACATCGGTCTGTGGTGTTGTCGCTGTATACGACATTGATGTATGTGATATACATTGTGGTTTGTGGAGTTATTGGCCTTGGTGCAAAATTTGGCAGCTGGGCATTCAGTATATTTATACTTGGGGTAATGATGTTGGTTATCTGCGGTTGGGCAATTGTTCAACTGCGTACAAAATGTGTGTTGCCTGAAATGACCGACGAAGAGTAGGGATGTGTTCCTGTACATATTGCCGTATAAATTTTGTAAAATGTGCGTATGAAAATAAATTTACGCACAATTTTATTAAAGTCTTTGCCGTATTTAATGTCTATTGCAGGTGGCATTGTGCTGTATACAGGTGCTATTGATAACGCACCAAATGGCAACATTCGTGATTTAGTTATAAATGTTTCTGCGTCATTGTTGTCTATCCCATTGGTGTTTTTGCTGTATGATTACACAAACAGTCGGGTTAACAGCCAAATGCGCCGTCATATGGCAGACAGCATAGGTGACAAATTGAATTCATTAATGCTGAATCTGATAACGGTATTGCGTGAATCTATGTCTGTTCGGTCTAAATTAACTGTTGAAAATCTAAATCGTATGTTGATGTGGCGCGCGTCTGAAATTTCACGCCGAATAAAGATTACACCATCTGTGTTGGAAAAATTGCATGCGTGTCATAATGAACTGGACGGATTACTGTTTCATAACAGCCAATCAGATGTAATTGGGGCTCAGCAAGTTCAGATATTGTCATCGTTGGCGCGCGAAATTACGCATTTGATAAATGAAAACAAGTTCCATAAAAACCGTCATCTTTCTGCAAAATATACAGAAAATATAATGTCGCGCATACTTGATTGGCTTGATTCAGATACTGTTGCGGCGGTAATGCTTGGCAATCATTTGGCGGAAACAATTGGACCAGGGGCAGTCACATTAAAAGACAAAAAACAAGAAAAGACAAAAAAATAAAAAAATCATGTTTTTTTCTTGCTTTTTATAAAAATATATGTCAAAATTCCCCCCGAACCGCGGAAACAGAACTTATGTTCTTGCTTTCCGGGTCCGGTTTTGGGGACATAGCTCAGTTGGTAGAGCAAATGACTTTTAATCATTGGGTCCAGGGTTCGAGTCCCTGTGTCCCCACCAGAAATAAAACAACGCCGGATGGCGTTTTTTTATTTTTGTATGGGGCGCGGACGAGAACCCGTAAAAGGGTTCGACTTTGAGTAAAAGAGCCAAGCTGTGCGCTGGCGATTTGTCAGGAATGGCCCGCAGCCGGTGCCTTGCACCGTGCGAGGGAGTCCCTGTGTCCCCACCAGAAATAAAACAACGCCGAATGGCGTTTTTTATTTTGCTATGTATTTGCAATTCATGGAATTGATTTTTATACAAAAGTGTTCTAAGATATATCAAAGGATGCGTCGCCATGAAAGAAATTGAAATCTTGGTTCAGGTCTTTGCAGATGAAAATACTGTTTTGCAAAAATTGTCTGAATTTGAATTCTTGGGCGACAAACGAACGGTTGATACATACTATTATGACCCATTGCGTCCCGAATTACAGCCGGACAGCAACGGCCGCCTGTATGCATGCTGTCGTACACGTCAAAAAGACGGGGTGAATTATATCACATATAAAAACGACCATTTTGATGGCGATACATGGCTTTATTCTGATGAAACTGAAACAACCGTTGCAGACATGTCTACCCTGTGTGAAATTATGCATGCGCTGGGACTGCGTGAATTGATAAAAATTGATAATCTGAAACGAACATATCGTGCCGGCGATTACACAATTGAATTTGAAACTGTGGCAGATCTGGGGCTGTTTTTAGAAGTGGAATATTGTACCGCCGATGATATAGATGTAGCGCAAATAAAATCACAGATTCAATCCTTTATTGATAATTTGGGATTTGCTGTATCGCCAGAAATGAATGCAGGCAAGCCAGAGCTGATGCTGCGTAAGAAAACGCAAATTAAATAACGACCAAGGGGGTGGGCATGATATTTTTTCATCGTAAAGAAAAATTACCTAAATCGGTTATGTCTGGGTGGTTACCATCTGTTGACGGTCATCAGATATATTACCATACATACGGTAATCCGGCGGGTGCACCTGTTTTGTGTTTTCATGGCGGCCCTGGTGGTTCGTCCAAGGCAAAGCATGCTGCGCGTTTTAATTTAAAAAAATATTATGTTATATTATTTGATCAGCGTGGCTGTGGCAAATCAAAGTACACAGACTTGTTATATAAAAACACACCGGCTGATGCGGTGGTTGATGGAATGCGTCTGTTGGAACATTTGGGGATAGGTGGTCCTGTGATTGTCAATGGTGGGTCATACGGTTCGTTGGTTGCATTATTGTTTGCTCAGAAATATCCGAAAATAGTTTCGAAAATTTGGGTTGCTTCTATTTTCTTGGGTCGTCGTCACGATGTCCAAGATTGGCAAGAACGCGATGCTATGCGTTTTTATCCAGATTTTATTACTAAATTGCAAAAAATGGCGGGCAAGAAATCTATATCAGAATATTTTGCGTCTTTACTATTTTCAGGGCAGCCATCTCAAGAGCGTCGTGCGTTGCAATATTATGGTTCCTTGGAATGTATTGTTGGTGCGCTGGAACCGTCTTTTTCATTGCCGGATGACGCAGATTATACAGATGAATTGCGTTCGCTGAAAATCATGGCAAATATGACTGTAAATAATTTCTTTATGCAGGATAATCAAATTATAAAAAATGCGTCCAAGATAAAACATATTCCAACAGTTATTGTACATAATCGCTTGGATATGTGCTGTCCGTTTGAACAGGCGTGGCAGCTGCATAACGCATTGCCAGTATCAGAATTGATTGTCGTCCCATCGCATGGTCATGGCAGCGATAAAATGAACGAAGTATTAAAGCAATTATACGGTTAAACAGCGCAAGGATTACAGATGCCAAAAGTAAAAAAGATATTTACCGAATATGGTTTAGATTTTGATAACAACAGGTTTGGTTTTGGGCGCAGTACAGAAATAGAATATTCTGATGGTACTGAAATGCGGACGCACGAACATATAAAAATAAATAAAATTCACGCGCGTTATTTTCGTGTTTGGATAGCTAAGATAGTGTTTGTCTTTGATTCTGACAGACCACACTTGTCAATGCGTAAAAAAAGTCGTTGGAACTTTAAAATAGTATACGGCAAAAGTGGAATATAAACAAAAAAGGAAGCAAAATGGCAGAACGTGCAATGTTTAAGGGGGTAATCAACCTGATTATAAAGCAAGACGACAAAGTCTTACTGTTCTTCCGCAATGATGGTTTCTTTAATTATGATGGTGGTTGGTGGGTTTTGCCTGCCGGACATATAGAGCAGGGCGAAACCGCGCGTGACGCCGCCATACGCGAAGCCAAAGAAGAATTGGATATCGACATTACACCAGATGACATTAAATGCGTACATGTCACCAGCAATCTGGCCAGTCGTACAGAATCTTTTGATTTCTTTTTCGAGGTATCAAAATACACTGGTACAATTCGCAATTGCGAAGGGGATAAATGTGCAGATATGCAATACTTTACATTGGCTGAGGTAGCAAACCTAAAAAACGTTGTTTCAACCACACGTATATCATTGGCAGGTCTTGCCCGTGGCGAAATATATTCCGAATGTAAATCATATCGCAGCGGCAGCAAGGAACAGAAATGAAAATTTTTGTAACAAAAGAATACTTTGATAAGTCCCAACGGAAAGTTCGAGAGCTGCAAGAACGACTGGCCCAGATACGCAACGATAAGACGGCCGCATACACAGAAGACACAAACACATGGCATGATAATTTTGCCTATGAACATTTGACACGGGAAGAAAAGCAGACAGAAAAATTGGTCGCTGATTTATTGGCAGACCTGGACAATATGCTTGTCGTACCAAGAAATAAGCCGGCAACCACAGAAACAGTCGGTCTGTATTGCTGGGTATGCGTGACCCAAGAAAACGAAAATACTGGCGCAGAAACAGAATGCAGGCTGGGGATTGTGCCATTGGGGGCAGAAGACATACCACAACAAAAGTACGCATATAATATGCCACTGGTTCATCCCTTGGTCGGGTTATCAGTTGGGGATGAAATAACCATTCGTGTTCCGTCAGGCGAAATACATATGACGATTCAAACAATTGAACCCCTACAACCCCAGGAATAGAGATGATAAAAGATATCAGTTATTCTGCATATATTTTGCCGGTGCGTGATGGACAGGTTGCACTATTAAAATACGGCGAAAATGGATATGGTTTTATTGGTGGCAGGTTAGATGACGGCGAAGATTTCAAGACTGCGCTGCGCCGCGAACTGACCGAAGAGCTGGGCGAAACTGCATCTGTGTTGGCGGATAATGCGGTTGAAATTCCGGTGCCATACGCTTTTCATCATCCAAACCCCGAACGTGCGCAAAAGCGTGGCGCATGGGCCGAAGAACATCACTTTTTCATAGCGCACATTCCTGCTGATATGGGATTGGATTTTTGTGAAGAGCGTACCGAAGAAATCAAGGTCGTATGGATGTCACCCGATGATTTGTTGCACCCAGAAATTAATCCATTTGATGATATGCGCGAATTTTGCATGGCGCACATTTTGCCAAATCTGAATTGTCGCTTTTCGATGAGTCTGCGTCCCGAATATTATGAAATGCTAAAGTCTGGTGAAAAAGATATTGAACTGCGTCTGTATGATGAAAAGCGTCGCAGAATGCAAAATGGCGATTTGGTTTTGATTTATAACGCAAAAAATCCAGTCGAATACTTGCGTACACGGATTGTCCGTATGCATATTGCCCGTAGTTTTGCAGACTTGTCGGCCAAAATCAGTATGCCACGAACAGGTTTTGCCAGCCTAAATTCGCTGATGGCCGCAATCGCACAGCTTTATGACCCCGATGTGGAATCGAAATATGGTATAGTTGGTATAGAAATAGAAATTGTTGGTTGACAAAAGAAAAATATGTGCGATAATTGCAGGGATAAGAGGTATTAATATGGATTTTAAAAAATTAGAAGCTTATGAATTATTGCGTTGTCAAAACGGCACAAAAAACGAAATTCGCTGGCCAAACGGCAGATTGAAATTTCGTCGCATAGGTGGTCTCAGTGACTTCTATTTTGATGATGGCAAAAAGGCGGCAGATTTAGAATTGATTGGTTCTTCTGCTCTGTTGGGGCCGACATATGCGTTGACAACATGGTATAAAAACGGCGAACGTCAATTGCAGGCTACAGGATATCAGGGGCAAATGCCAACGTGGTATAATCTTTTCCGTAAAGATGGTACACGTCATACTTTTGTGTCCAAACATTTAGAGCGCCATTGGGATGTTCATGGCAATACAATTGTTTGCAGAGCCTTTGTTAATGGCGAGTGGAATAATTTATTGGCATTGGCGAAGCAGGTAAACCCGAATTCTTCTCAGCAGACATTGAACAAGGTTATAAACGAACTTATCTATACTATGCGTGGAAATTCAATGTTGCCACCGTATGAATCAGAATATGAATACAAGGCCAGAAAAAAATATATGATGAAGTTGTATATGGAAACAAAAAAGTCTCGTTAATAAAAGGCCCCAAACGGGGCATTTTTTATTGTTGTATTTTGTTGCCAGGTGTTATATATGTACAAATAAAAGGGGGCGTTATGCGGGTCAGTGCTGCGATTTTTAAATGTGGCGACAGTGTGTTGTTGATGCGGCGCGCATCAAATCAACCATTGGCAGGAATGTGGGAATATCCTGGGGGAAAATTCGAAAGCGGCGAAGATGGCGTTGTATGTTTGCGCCGCGAATTATCAGAAGAGCTGGGGATCGATGCAAAAATTGGCGCTTTAATTACCATTGCAAAACACAAAACAGATTCCGGCAAAGAAATTGAATTGTACGCCTATGATGTTTTGGGTTATACGGGCGAAATTCAATTGCGTGTGCACGATGATATGCATTGGGTGAAAGTGTCGGAGCTGTTGCTGCATCCGCAATTGCCGGCCGATTTATTGGTGTCGATGGCTTTGATAAATAAAAAATAAATAGTTTGACTTTTGGACCTATTTGGATAACATATGCAATGTTGCAAATATAATTTAATTTTTTTGTTCGGCACTTGTGGTAAGGCGCAGGACAAACAATAGCATCTTTTGGTATTGTTTGGCGCGTATTGCATGCACGATACGGATTAAGGGGTGTGTGATGAAGAATTTGATTGTTGGATGTGGAATTTCTGGGGCGGCGTTGGCGCGCATGTTGGCAGAATCCGGTGAACAGGTGACGATTATTGATTCCAAAGAACATATTGCTGGAAACATTTATGATTATTATCAGGACGGCATTTGCGTTCATAAATATGGCACCCACATTTTTCATACATCAAACAAGGCTGTTTGGGATTTTGTATCTCGTTTTTGTCAGTGGTACCCATATCAACATCAGGTTCGTGGGCTGATTGATGGTCAAATTGTACCAATTCCATTTAATTTAAATACATTGCACGCATTATTTCCAAAATCAATGGCGGATAAAATCGAACAAAAACTGTTGGATAATTTTGGCCTGAATGTAAAGGTGCCTATTCTGGAATTGCGCAAGAAAGACGACAAAGATTTGCAGTTTTTGGCACAGTATATTTATGAAAAAATTTTCTTGGAATACACATTAAAACAGTGGGGGCAAACGCCTGATGAAATTGACCCATCTGTTTCTGGTCGCGTGCCGGTATATGTATCGCGCGACAATCGTTATTTCCAAGATAAATACCAGGGTATTCCAATCGGTGGTTATACCGCAATGGTAAAGAAAATGTTGAACCATAAAAACATTACTGTGAAATTAAAGACCCCATTTAATAAAAATATGAAGTATGACCGTCTGTTTTGGTCGGGCAGTATTGATGAATTCTTTGATTATCAGTACGGTGAATTACCATATCGCAGTGAACGGTTTGAATTTATTTCATTCCCATATTCAAAATTCCAAGATGTGGCGGTTGTAAACTATCCTTGCAATTATGAATTTACCAGAATTGGGGAATACAAATATTTCTTGAACGATCAGTCGCCAAAAACAATTGTTTCGTACGAATTTCCAGAACCATTTGAAAACGGAAAAAACGATCGTTATTATCCGATTGCCAACGATAAAAATGCGGCTTTGTACCAAAAGTATTTGAAACTGGCGGCCAAGCAGGGCAATGTGTATTTCTTTGGGCGTCTGGGGGATTACAAATATTATGATATGGACAAGGCGATTGCCCGATGCATTGATTTGTTCAAGGGGATAAAGCGATGATTTGTCCAAAGGTATCCGTTCTGGTTCCGTGTTATAATGTTGAAAAATATTTACCAGAATGTCTGGGTTCAATTGTAAATCAGACATTGCGTGATATTGAAATCATTTGTATTAATGACGGCAGTACGGATTCAACATTGGATATTATCAAATCTTATGCCGAACAAGACAAACGGATTGTAATCATTGACAAGCCAAACGAAGGTTATGGCAAGTCTATGAACCGTGGGTTGGATGCGGCGACTGGTGAATACATCGCGATTGTTGAGTCAGACGATTGGGTTGATACAAATATGTTTGAAACATTGGTAAAACTTGCTGATACAAACAAAGTAGATGTTGTAAAAAGTAATTTCTATGAATATACCACAGAAAACGGTAAAAAAAATCTCAAGGTCAATATTGTTCCCGCATGGGATTGTGGACGGGTAATCAACCCACGACGCGAAACTGGTGTTTTCTGGATGCCACCATCAATTTGGGCGGCCATTTATAGACGTAATTTTTTGAAAAAATATGATATTCGTTTTTTGGAAACGCCGGGCGCATCGTACCAAGACACAGGTTTTAATTTTAAAGTGTGGGCTATGGCGGAACGTGCATTTTTAACATCTGATGCGTTTTTACACTATCGCTGCGATAATGCGAATTCTTCGGTAAAATCGTCTGGCAAAGTGTTCTGTGTTTGTGACGAATGGGACGAAATAGACAGATTTCTTGGTCAGTATCCTAACATTAAGAAAGGCGTTACAAAACTGATACCGCATATCAAATTAGGGTCATATTTATGGAATTTGGACAGATTAACTGATGACGCACGCAAACAATTCCGCAAGCGTTTTCAGTCTGATTATAAAAAATATATCAAAAATAATGATTTTCAAAAAGTGTGTTTTTCAGATAAAAGTTGGTATCGCATACAAACAACGATATTTCCATATTCTGTAAAGTATAACTTATTAAAAGTTTTTTATAATATTGTTCGTCCTGTTTATAAAACAGACGTTCGGGGCGGCGTTAAAAATTATTACGTGTTCAACAAACGTATTCACAGCAGAAAAATACCGGCCATAAGGATTGAAAATGACTAAAAACGCAAGTCCAAAAGTCTCTATAATTATACCGGTGTATAATGTTGAAATTTATATCAAAGACTGTATAGAATCGCTTGTTAATCAGACATTACGTGACATCGAATTAATATTTGTTGACGATTGTGGAAACGATAATTCTATGGCGATTGTTGAAAAATATGCAAAAAAAGACAACCGTATAAAAATTGTTCGTCATACAAAGAATTCTGGTCTGTCTGCATCCCGTAATACTGGTATTGAACACAGTTCGGCTCCATATATAATGTTTTGTGACAGCGATGATTCCTATGATAAACAAATGTGTCGCGAAATGTTGAATAATAATAATATTCGTTTTACAGAAACGCCAGGCGCATCTTTTCAAGATATGGGCTTTAAACCAAAGACTATGATTGCATCAAAGCGTTTTATATACATACCAGATGTCGTATTGCATTATCGCAAGCATGCGAACAATTCTAATAAAAATAATGCAAAAGTTTTTGCGGTTTGCGATGTGCATGATGATGCCGATAAATGGTTTGCGGAAAATGTCGGTAATGATTTTCGTGCAAAAAAGATATTAAATATGTCTCGTTTTGCGAATTATATTTGGAATTTGCGCCGGTTATCTGGCGATGCGCGTAAACAGTTCAAGAAACGGTTTGTGTCGGATATGCGCGCCCAGATGAAGTCCAAGGAAATAGAATATAACTATATGGATTCGCGCCAGAGGGTAAAATTAAAACATTTGTGTATGAACAGTCGTTTTGCGGTGTTGTCGTATATAATGCATATGGGCCTTTTATTAATTTATAAAACTCGTATACATAACGGCCATACTGTTAGTTATTTGTTCCACAAATTTCCGGTGTCCAAGCGCCAGGGTTTTTAACAGGGGATGTTAATGTACAATTTTATTATTCGTTTAATTGCATGTTTTATTCCAGACAAAGAATCCAGACGCCGTTTCCGCAGGAATCACAGGCGTCCAGGCATTGTTGATAAAATGAACGCATTGGATAAACGAATAGGCGTTTTAGATGACAAAATAAATGAATTTGGTCAGAATCAGAACAAAATCATTCAGTCTCTTGATGATATTTCGCGCAGAACAGATGAAACCATTGGTATGTTAAAGCCTCTTGATGATATTTCGTACAGAACGAATGAGGGGCTTGGGGCGTTAAATCGAATTAATGATTTATCACACGAATTGCAACACGTTAAAAATATTTTGCTGAATACGACGGATATAACCGCAGTGCCACCCGCACACGGCATAATGCGCCAGGTTCAAATGCTGAATCTGGATGTTTTAACTGCGGTTGACAAGGTGTGTCGTAAGCACAATTTGTCTTATTGGTTGGATTTTGGTACATTGCTGGGCGCGGTGCGTCATGGGGGATTTGTTCCATGGGATGACGACATTGATATTGGTATGCCGGCTGCTGATTATGAAAAGTTTTGTAAAATTGCAGACCAAGAATTAAAGGACACATGTGCATTTTTTAAACGCGTCCCGTCCCAGATTGGCAAGACATTACATCGTGACTTTGTGCCACAAACACCATCAGAATGGGCTGATTTTATTTTCTGGCGTTTGCGCGGAAAGCTTGCGTTTGCCACAGATATTTTTCCGTATTATTTTTCTGATATGGACACAGATGTTATTTCGGATACATTGCGTCAGGGATGTAGTGTGAAAGACAAATTGTTTGAAAACTTTAATAATTATGATGAATTTACAAATGTTGAAAATCAGGTTTTGCCACTGCAAAACAAAATAGCATCTGAAACAGGTCGATATTTATTTTTAGGGTTGGAAACCCGTGTGTATCAGCCTCATATATATAAATCATCCGATGTTTTTCCATTAAAAGAACTGGAATTTGAAGGCAAAAAATTCTTTGTACCAAATAACTATAACAAGATTTTAATCGATACATACGGTGACTTTTTTGAATTCCCGCACGATATGCACAGGCATTTGTTTTTGCGCGATTTAAATCCAGAAGAATTGGACAAGTTAAACAGGTTAAATAATGAATAAAGAATTACAATACTGGACGAATTATTACAAAAAACAAAACAAGCCTTTTCAGGAATCATTGTTTGCGGATTATTGTATAAAACAATGGCTGAAACCGGGGGTGTCTTTGTTGGAATTGGGATGTGGCAATGGCCGTGATGCGGTATATTTATCTAAACATGGAATTAATGTCACTGCGGTTGATCAATGCGCCGAAGAAATAGATTTTTTAAACAACAGATTTGGCGGAAAAAACATAAGCTTTAAATGCGCAGATTTTTCAGATTTAAAATTCAGGAAAAAGTTTGATGCCATATATTCGCGATTTACATTGCACGCAATATCAAAACAACAAGAAATCAGAACATTAAACTGGTGCGCCAGGCATTTAAATGAAAACGGATTATTGTTGATTGAGGCACGTGGCACACAAAATGAAATTTATGGGATGGGCGAAAGGGTTGCGGATGAAGCAGACGCATTTATTTACGAAGGACATTATCGCCGTTTCTTGAATGCTGGTGATGTAAACAAGCAAATAACCGGATTGGGGTTGACTATATTGTCATCTGACGAGGCAGCAAATCGTGCTCCATTTAATGGAACCGATTATAAATTTTTGCGAATAATCGCAAGAAAACAATTTTTAGAAATGGCGACTAGACGCAAATAAAACATTTGAGAATAAAAAGGAACGTTAATGAAAAGCGATGTAAAAATATTTTTATCATACCATAAGCCTTCTGTTTTATTAAAAAACAATATTTTTACGCCAATTCACGTTGGGCGTGCATTGAAAAAAGATAGAAGTAATTTTGAAGCAAATTGGTTGGCGCAAAATTTGGTTGGGGATAATACGGGTGATAATATATCTGAAAAAAATCCAAATTACTGTGAATTAACTGCACAATATTGGGCGTGGAAAAATTTATCAAAAGATGTAAAATATGTTGGTTTTATGCATTATCGTAGACATTTGAATTTCACAGATACTAAATTCCCGATAAATATGTGGGGCTTAAACGAACGCCAAAACTTAGATTCTGATTATATCCAGGCTTTTGGTTTGGACGAAGCAAATGTTGAAAAATTTGTAAAAAAGTATGATGTTGTAACCGTTGAAAAATGGGATGTGACAAACGCAAAATCAAAAAGCAACTATGATCATTACAAGTCTAGCGATTCAAAACTGCATATTAAAGATTATGATTTAGCATTAAAAGTTTTGAACAAGAAATATCCTGAATATATGGATGCCGCAAAACAGTATAATGATTCAAAGCTTGGTTATTATACGAATATTTTTGTAATGCGCAGGGATATTTTTGATAAATATTGTGAATGGTTGTTTGATATTTTGTTCGAGGTTGAAAAGAAATCTGATATTTCGGATTATGATTTCCAAGAAGCGCGCATATACGGCTATATTTCAGAATGGTTGTTTGGTATATTTATAACGCATTTGCAAAATACAACCGATTTGAAAATCAAAGAATTGCAACGAACAATGGTTGCAAATACAGATGTTCGTGAACCAATTAATGTATGTTTTGCATCTGATAACAATTATGCAAAATATATGGGTGTTGCAATTGCTTCTATTCTTAAAAACAAGGCGCAATCAGATATTGTTAATATTTATGTTTTAGACGGTGGTATTTCTGATGAAACAAAATCGAAAATTGCAGATTTAAATAAAATTGCGGACTTTAATATTGAATATATCACTGTTGATACGAAGCTATTCAAAGATATGCCAATGTGTGGTACAAAACATTTGACCCAGGCCGCATATTATAGGTTGGTTATGGCGTCTTTGTTGCCAAAATTGGACAAAGTTTTATATTTGGATTGTGATTTGGTTGTTAATAACTCTCTTTATGATTTGTATAATATGGACATAAAAGACATTCTTATATGTGGTGTTATTGACGTTTTGGTCGCGGAAAACACATCAAGATTAGAATTGAAAAAGTATGTTAACAGTGGTGTTTTGCTTATGAATCTTGCTTTGTGGCGCAAAGAAGATATAGAAAAGAAATTTTTTCAATATATAAAAAATAATTCAGAAAAAATACGTTGGCATGATCAAGATGTTTTGAATGTTGTTTGCCAAAATAGAATTGAATATATTGATGAACGCTGGAATACTCAGTTGACACCATATGGCGGAAATAAAACAGCAGAGTTTCGTGCAATTGGTACAAATGGTTATATTATGCATTTTATCAGTGATAAAAAACCATGGAAGGGTAAATATAATAAGTTTGATAAATATTATTATAAATATGTAAAACTAACTCAATGGAAAAAAGATATTTTAATCTATTATAAGTCTGTGGTTAAACGTATCTTTTCAAGTTTTATCAAGGATGTTTTTTCAATTAAAAATGTAGAGGATAGATTACCTAAAAAAGAGGTTCGTTTGTTCGGTATGCGTTTTAAATTTGTTCGTAAAACAGAATTGATGCTGCGAGAAATTAATGATTTGCGTTGGCGAATTGATAAGGCAAATGATCAATTGTATAAGATGCAAAAAGGAAATAAAAAAACTAAGTAAATTTTAGGGATGATTAAATGCGTATATTAAAATCTCTGTTTAGACGTTCCAATGATAAAAATCTAGCTGTTGTGGGTATAAAGCAATCAGATATGTTTGTTTTAAATGGAAAAAACAACAAAGTTTTTATTGTTTATGAAGATGGACATGAAAAAGAGCTTGTGTGTCCGATAGACGGATTAAAAATACATATAAATGGTAATAATAATGTTATAAAATTGCCGTCAGTTTTTGGGGTAAAAAATTCTTTTCTAGATATAAATAGTGATGGTTTGTATTTAGAAATAGAGCCCACAATTTGGTTTCATAACGTTTGGTTGCGTTCGTATGCAGGTGTGAACCAATATGTGCATATTGGTCGGGATACATCGTTTGAACAGGCGCATATAACGGTTGCTGATGAGGCTAGGTTGGTTATAGGAAAAGATTGTATGTTTTCGTGTGGTATAAATATTTGGGCTGTTGATGGACACACAATTATTGATGAAAAAGCTAATTGTATAAACTATAACGATGGTCGTTGCTTAGAAATAGGTAATCATGTATGGGTGGGAGAGGGTGCTAGAATAACAAAAAATGCCAAGATATGTGATAATAGTATTGTTGGTGCATCAGCAGTTGCTTGTAAAGATTATAGTGTTGAAAATGGTGGTGCGATTATTGTTGGGAATCCAGGAGTAATTGTAAAAACAGGTGTTAATTGGTCTAGAACGCAGCCGTATCATTTTTTAAAAAACAAAAATCGGGAATAATCCCGATTTTTTTATGCAGCGGATCCTTTGACTTCCCAAGTGACGCGATATGATTGTGAAATTTCAGTTGTTGAATATGTTCCAATTGTCAATTTCGTTGTTCCGCGGCCATTAGCATTATTCCTTAGGCCGGTTGTGCTGCCGCCATCTGTGATAAATGCGATATTAACAAGATACGCTTGGTTTGCCATAGTGATTGGTAAATTTACATCGGTATATAATTGGGTGTTTGCTTTTTGTGCGTTAATTATTGTGCTGCCCCCTTGTTCAACCCAGCCGGATTTGTATTTTCTATACCAGGTGTAGTTGTTTTCGGCGGTTGGTGCCTGGGTTTCAACAACATAATCTATTATTCCATTTGTTCGTGTGTCCAGTGTCGATATGTTATTGCGAACCTGGGTGATGTCGCCCATTGCGCTGATTTGCTGTGATACTGTGTCCAGTTTCAGTAACATTTCCTGGGTCGCAGTTGGGTCCCCATTTAATGTTTTTATGCTTTCTAAATCGTTTTGAAAGTCTTTTAACACTTCGATTGCATAGTTCATATCATGGTTCAGTGTTGTTGGGTCTATTTGTCCGGTCGGCTGATAATCTATTGGTCGTTCCAGCGATAATTTGCGCACAATAGTTATGCTGTCAGTCGTTGTTGGTGCTGTTTCAAATATAATTTTTCCGCCGATGTATGGCATATCTGCGCCAACGCCCCCACTGATGCCAATCACAGTAAAGCCTGTTGCGGGCTGGTTGTTTTTTAACACTGTGATATCAGATGTTTCAAAGTACGGGAAATTAAATGTAAATTCGGTTGTTTTGCCGTTCCCCATATATGATACTTTGTTCATTTTTGCTCCTTTTGTTATAACAAAAAGCCCGTGCGTTTTGCACAGGCAATAAAAAAACGGCCGATAAAATCGTCCGATGTTCTGATACATTATATCATAAATTGGCAAAAAAATCAATAAAAAACGCCGCCTGGATTCCCTTGCCGTCGCTGCGGGGCAGTCGTGACGATTTGACAGCGCGATACTTGTCAAATCTACTCCTTGTCGAACCCTCTGGTCGGGTTCAAATCTTCGTGTTTCACACGATTAACAAAAAACACCACACAAGGTGGCGTT
>CAJGDG010000015.1 GCA_904502095.1 uncultured Alphaproteobacteria bacterium | reverse complement strand
CGTTTATGCTCAGTGCCTGCGAAGGCAGAAAATATCTCCAACCAACATGGTTGGAGGGCGGTGAATATATTGAATAAGCCCGCTATTTTCTGAGCATTATAGTTTCGAACCTCCAACCACCCGCTTTGTCAGGTGGTTTTTTAGTATAAGGCGCACGCATGAACAGTACAGAACGAAATTTATGGCACAACCAAAGAATAACTTTGGGTGACGACATTGACTTATCTGGCACAAAGCCGTTTAAGGCATCTTTTAATGGAAAAATTTTTACATTTACTCGACAACAGGGCTGGAAAAAGTTTTATGAAACAATCGTTAAAGAACTTTATAAAATAAACCCGAATCTTCTTGCTGAAAATGCGGCATCTCAAATTGAATTTTTTATATCGGACGAACCTGTGTGTTGGGGATATTGGGCTTTTGGAAACGCAGGAAATCCGAATTGCGAAAAGGTAGCAGAAAACTATAAAGACGACTGGTGGACAGAAATCGCAGAAAATATCTTTTTATACACTAAAAATCGAACGGCTAGAAAAATCGAAAATCTGCGCCAGTTGTTTGATATGTATAAGTTGAACTATTCTGCACTAACAATCGTGTTGTATTAACAAAAAAAGGAATCATATATGAAAAAAGCATTATGTATAACCTGCTGTTTATTGACTGCTGCATGCACAGCAAGCGTTCAACAGCAGAAACAAATAAGTATTGCTGAACGCACAAATGAATTAATCAACAAAATGGAACAAACAAACGACCCGCTGTTGGTAATTGATGCTTACAAAAATGTATATGAAACAAAATCTCCTGATTTTGATATATTAAAATTAACAGAACCAAATTCAAAACCTGAATGCTTTGAAAATGCATATAAAAGCGTATATCACAGTGCACGCGCATATAAAAACAATACAGACGAATGTATTTTGTACCGTAGGAACACAAAAGAATCACAGGTTGGTTTTTTTGACTATCAACGATTTCTGGGGACAAACAGCATAATTAAAGATGATGATAGTTTTTTGAAACTTGTGCAAATTTACGATAGAATTAAGGAATGCGATTTTCTTGAAGAAAAGACTACCATTGAAAAAGAACAATGCAAACAAGACCTGCGCCAAAACATTAAATTGCGAACAGAAAAAACTGTGACCTGTATGGATGCCGAACAACAGGAATATACTTCGTTGTTGAAAGATGTGGGATATGATTATACGTCAACCATAAAACAGTTAGAAGAGGAAAGGCGCTCTAGAACCCAAGCACTTTTATCAATGTCAGAAAAAGAACGCAAAAAATACACTTATGATAATTATTTTAAGATTGCTGAAATACATGAAAAAGAAATGAGAGAACAGGCACATGATAAATTGTTAGAGAAAATCCAGAAATTTGGAAAAGAAAATTTATGCACAACAACAAAATGGAAACAGGAAATTAAATCATTGGGTTATCCAGTTAAATAAAATACATCAAACAGGAGAAACACATGGCAGAAAAACTACCTGAACACTTGTTAAAAAGAACAAACAAATTATTAACTGCAATTATTGTACTGTTGGCGATTGGTTTAGTATTTGATTTTGTTAATCACATTAACCTTGTAAATATGACCAATATTCAGGGCGCTGTTGCACAAGACCAGAGATTGGGTTTTGATATGATACTTAAACTGTTAAGCAAGATGCGCATATATTAATCCATACGACAAACACCTCGACATGCGTTTTTTTGGTTTTGCGCATCCCAACGGGCGTGCCAAAAATTAATCGTCACGGATGTGGCGATTTTTTTGTTTGGAAAAGGCTCCTATGGGTTTTAGGGCAGGGGTGTGATATGCTGATAAGCAAAAGGAGATGTATTATGAAAAAATTTTTTATTTTTATTTTGGCGATGTTTATTTCTTTTCTGCCCGGAATCTTTGGTGTGTTGTTTACGCCCAGTCACAGTAATGATGCGTGGTATAATGCGCTGACAAATTCTGTGTTGACACCAGATGGGTGGGTGTTCGGTTTCGCGTGGACTGTACTGTATGCGTTGCTGGGTATCGCGTTGTTCTTGATAATGAATAAAGTTAAATCCAGAGTCAATAAAACCAAAGCCTATGTTTTGTTTATTTCACAGTTGTTGTTGAACGGATTGTGGACTTATTTGTTCTTTGGATTGCATATGATTGGCGCCTCGGTTGTGTGTTTGGCTGTCTTGTTGGCGGTGTCTGTTTGGATGCTGGTGGCATTTCGTCCAATCAGCAAGCCTGCATCATATCTGGTGTGGCCGTATGTTTTGTGGTTGTGCTTTGCGATGTATTTAAATTCAACAATATGGGTGTTAAATTAAATCTTTAAAATTTTAACCTTTGCATCGCCAATGTTCAGGTATTTCAGCCCCAGTTCTTCAACATAATCGGGGCTGTAATTTTGTAGCAGTTTTATGTGATGCTGTAATTGGTTCAGTTTTTCTGTTTCTGATTCCAGTTGTGTTTGGGCGTTGTGCAGATGCCATGCGTTTATTCCAAAGCGCTGAACGCTGACATCGCCCCAGAACATACCAATAAACATAAAGCAGGCAAATAACGCCAATACGATACCCAGTTTGCCGCGAATGCCACCAGACCATGCGCGACCAAGAAAGCTAAATAAATTTTTGATTTTTTCCTTCATAGATGTCATTATATCATAAATGTTTACTAATAATCAAATTTTTGCTGCACCGCTTGCTGGGATTACTGACCAGCCGTTTCGTCGTGTCGTTCGTGAATTTTCGCCTGATGCCCCAATGGTGACGGAAATGATATCGTGTCATTCTTTGGTGGGGGCACATAAAAATTGTTTGCGTAATTTTGATGATTATGGTGCCGAAGGTAATGTTGGCGCGCAAATTTTTGGCGCAAATGTTAATTTGATGGCGGATGCTGCGCGTATATTACAGGACGCAGGTGCAAAATGGATTGATATAAATATGGGATGTCCTGTGCCAAAGGTCGCAACACGTGCAGGTGCGGGCGCCTTTTTAATGCAAGATCATGCGTTGGCAGGAAAAATAATGGACGCTGTTGTGCGGGCGGTGGATATCCCTGTGTCGATCAAAACGCGTTTGGGATGGGATGCTGCCCATCAAGACTGGGCCGATTTAATTCGAATTGCGGCTGATTGTGGTGTGCGTTTTGCAACCTTGCATGGTCGTACGCGGGCGCAGTTGTATGTTGGACCTGCGGTATTGCCAGTAATTGAAAATCAGCCAATTCCAATTATTGCAAACGGCGATATTCGGGTGATGGATGACTTAATCCGTGTTGAAAAAATGGGGTACAGTGGCGCGATGGTTGGTCGTGGATTGATGGGGCGTCCATGGGCGTTGGCTGAAATTATGGGTGGTGCGGCGCCGACTGATGTTGGTAATGTTGTACTGCGACATTTGGAATATGCTTTGTCGTATTATGGCAAAAAGACGGCTGTTCCGATGTTCAGAAAACACGCTGCGTGGTACAGCGCTGGGATGCCGAATTCTGCGGAATTTAGAATAAAAATAAATCAGATAACAGACAGTCGTCTCTTAAAGGTTGCAATTCGCGAATTTTGGGGTATTATCTGATTAAATTGTTATTAATCTAGGGGTTGTGATAATGACGGAAAATGTTGAAGTAAATGAAATTGTCGAAGTGCCAGTCGAAATGACTGCGGCTGAAATGCTGCGTAATGCGCGTACAACAGGTCGTCGTAAGCGCGAAATTGCAACAATTGCAAAACAGTTGTGTATTCGTGAAGACTTTTTAGAGGCATTGGAAAACGGCGATTACAATAAAATTCCAGAAGTTGTTTATATATTGGGTTTTGCACGTAATTATGCGATGGAATTGGGTTTGAATCCTGATGAAATTGTTGCAAAAATAAAAAAAGAAATGGGTTTGGTTGCTGATTGTGCCGCAAATGATGATGAAGATGTGTCGGCGTGCGCAATGCCCAGCATTAAACAAGAAGCACACTGGTTAAAGGTTTGGTTCGTAAAGGCGTATCAGTTTGTTTATCAAAATTGGCAATGGTTTGCAGGTGCATTGGCGGCAATAATATTATTGGTTGTTTTGATTTCTGTTTTTACATCGTCAGAAAAATCGCAGGATGCGGTTAATGAAAATGTTTCTGTCGCAGAGGCGATAGTTGAACCAAAATATAATCTGGCTGTGCGTGAAAAGTTTGGCGTTGATAATCGCGAAAATGCAGATGTTGTTTTACAGGCAACCCAGGAATCGTGGGTAAAAATCGAAGATGGACGCGGTAATACTGTGTTCAGTCGTGTTTTAGTGCCAGGTGATGTTTATTATGTCCCGGCGGGCGATAAATACAAAGCGACCTTTGGAAATGCCGGTGGGGTTGATATCTGGGTTAATGGTCAATTGGCACCAGAGGCAGGTTCGGATCATGCCAGAAAGTCCGGGATATCTATGTCGCCAAAAAGCTTGATGGCAAAAAAATAAGATTGATTTCATAAGGGCGAAAAATATTCGCCCTTTGTATTGAATTTTGAAATATTTTTTCTATATTTAGTCGTGCTATGGCAAGTGTGATAAAAATTCGCGGTGCACGCGAAAATAATCTTAAAAATATTGATTTGGACTTACCAAAAAACAAGTTGGTGGTCTTTACTGGCGTGTCTGGTTCGGGAAAATCTTCGTTGGCTTTTAATACGATTTATGCCGAAGGTCAGCGCAGGTATGTCGAATCGCTGTCCAGTTATGCACGACAATTTTTGGATATGCAAAAAAAGCCGGATGTCGATTTAATAGAAGGGTTGGCACCTGCGATTTCTATTGAACAAAAAACAACTTCAAAAAATCCGCGTTCGACGGTTGGTACTGTGACTGAAATTTATGATTATTTACGATTGTTGTGGGCGCGTATTGGGGTGCCACATTCGCCTGTGACAGGGTTGCCGATTAAATCACAGACGATTGCTGAAATGGTCGATTGGACTATGAAAATTCCAAGCGGTGTAAAAATATTTATATTGGCACCACTGGTTCGTGAACGCAAAGGCGAATATCGCAAAGAATTAGCGTTCTTGATAAAACAGGGGTATACACGTGCAATTATTGATGGCGAACTGGTTGATTTAGGCGCGGTCCCCCCGTTGGACAAGAATAAAAAGCATAATATTTTTGTCATAGTAGACAGATTGCAAATGCCGCCTGAAAACACAGATGATGAAGAGTTCCGTTCGCGTTTATATTCTTCTTTTGAAGGCGCGTTGCGTTTGGTGCCGGGCGCGGTGCTGGTGCGCAGATTGGATACAAACGAAGATACATTGTATTCGCAAACATATGCGTGTCCCGTCAGCGGTTTTACTGTGCCAAAGATAGAGCCCAGATTGTTTTCTTTTAATGCACCAATGGGGGCATGTCAGAATTGCGATGGTTTGGGCGTGCAATTGAATATGTCGCCCGATTTGGTGGTGCCTGATCCGTCAAAATCTATATTAGGTGGTGCAATTGCACCATGGTCGCGTGGCGGTATGTTAAGTCAATTTGAGCATCTATTGGATGCATTACATAAAAAATTTAAAATTCCATTATCAAAGCCATGGCATACTTTGACCGAAGAACAAAAAAATTTGGTTCTGTATGGCAGTGGGGATGAACCTGTTAAAATAAATTGGAACGGTTTTGTTTATGAAAAGCCTTATGAAGGCGTAATACCAAATATCGAACGGCGTTGGCGTGAGTCTGAGTCCGAGGCAATGCGAAACGAATTGGCTAAATATCAGTCTGAAAAACCGTGTCCAATTTGTCATGGCAAGCGTTTAAATATTCATGCGTTGTGTGTGCGTATAAATGGCGCAGATATTATGGATGTCTGTGATATGTCTGTTGATGACAGTTTGCGCTGGTTCCAAGAATTACCAATACATTTGTCAAAGAAAGACAATGATATCGCGCGGATTGTTTTACGTGAAATTACAGACAGGTTATATTTCTTACAAAATGTCGGATTGGGATATTTGACTTTGTCACGTATGGCAGGGACTTTGTCAGGTGGCGAAGCACAACGAATTCGTTTGGCGTCGCAAATTGGCAGTGGTTTATCAGGCGTTTTATATGTTCTGGATGAACCGTCAATCGGCTTGCATCAAAGCGATAATGATAAATTGTTGGATACATTAAAAATGCTGCGCGATAAAGACAATACGGTCATTGTTGTTGAACATGACGAAGATGCAATGCGTGCTGCGGATTATTTGGTTGATATTGGGCGTGGCGCAGGTATAAACGGCGGTAATGTAATTGCAGCAGGAACGCCGGAACAAGTAATAAAAAACAAAGACTCAATCACTGGTCAATATTTGTCTGGTAAACGAAAGATAGATGTGCCAAAGACGCGTCGGGCGGGTAATGGAAAATCTATTGTCATAGAAGGCGCGCGTGAAAACAATTTAAAAAATGTGAACGTGGAATTTCCGTTGGGTAAATTTGTTGCATTGACAGGTGTGTCTGGGTCTGGGAAATCGACTTTGTTGTTGAATACATTGTATCCTGCGTTAATGCGCGCGTTGTATAATTCAAAGTTGGAAACAGGTAAGCACGATATTATTCGTGGTATGGAAAATATAGACAAGGTTGTTGATATTGACCAGTCGCCAATTGGGCGCAGCCCGCGCAGTAATCCTGCGACTTATACAGGTGTGTTTGGTGATATTCGTGATTTCTTTGCTGCGTTGCCTGAATCTAAAACACGCGGATATACATCGGGGCGTTTTTCGTTTAATGTCAAAGGTGGTCGATGTGAAGCGTGTCAAGGTGATGGTCAAATAAAGATTGAAATGAATTTCTTGGCCGATGTTTATGTCGAATGCGAATGTTGTCGTGGGTCGCGATATAACGAAGAAACTTTGGCGGTTAAATACAAAGGCAAATCGATTGCGGATGTTTTAAATATGACCGTTGAAGAAGCGTATCGTTTCTTTGTTAATGTGCCAAAAATTGCACGAAAATTGGAATTGTTAAAACGCGTTGGTTTGGATTATATAAAACTGGGGCAAAGTTCATTGGATTTGTCTGGTGGCGAAGCTCAGCGTATAAAATTATCCAAAGAATTGGCGGCGCGCAGCACTGGTGAAACGATTTATATTTTGGATGAACCAACTACTGGTTTGCATTTTGAAGACATTAAAATGTTGCTGTCCGTTTTACATGAATTGGTAGAGCAGGGAAATACCGTAATCGTTATTGAACATAATTTGGAAGTTATCAAAACTGCTGATTGGATAATTGATTTGGGACCAACAGGCGGCGCAGGCGGTGGACAAATTATCGCGACTGGCACGCCAGAAGATGTGGCGGGTACCTTAGAATCCCAAACAGGAAAATATTTGAAAAAATATTTGGAAAAGCCCGCAAAAAAAGATAAAATAGGAAAATAAGTAAATAAAAGGAGTAAAAGTATGTTTGGTTTTGGCAAAAAGAAAGAAAAAAAGATTGTCGCAGAAAATATCACAGATGCAGATGTAAAGGCGGCAGAAAAAGATTTAGGTGTTGATAAAATGCCTAGCGGTATGAAAGAAACCGCCCAGCGTATGATGTCTGGTCAGTTCGATATGAACGATATGTTGGCGCAATTAAAACAAATTAAAAAGATGAGCAATTTTAGTGGTCTGTTAAAGATGGTCCCAGGGATGAGTGGCGCCGTTAACGCTATGAAGGAAAAAATCAAAGATGGCAGTGTTGATGCGCAAATTAAAATATTAGAGGCAATGACTGCATCTGAACGCGCTGAACCGGAAAAGATTTTCGCAAATGCCAAGGCGCGTATTGCTGAAACAGCAGGCTGTACTGTACGCGAAGTTGAACATATGATTAAACAATATACAAAAATGAAACAGCAAATGGCTATGATTCAGCGTATGGGCGGGATGGAAGCTGTTATGCAGCGTATGCAACAGGGTGGTTTCCCGGGGGCTAAATAATAGGGGTGCGTGATGTGGACAAAGTTAAAAAAATTGTTTGATTGGACGCCTGTAAATGTAGAATTCCCCGTTGCGGAATATAAATTATATAGCGATAAAAATAGGGTTTTGTTGGGGTATAATGTCAGCGTGACATATCAACATCATGGAACAAAAAGTTATTTTTTTGCGCATGATGAAGAAAAATTGGGCCTGTTTACCAAGGAGCGCGCATTGGAACGTGCCGTTTCGTTTTATGAATCCAAACGCAAACAGATGTCAATAAAAAGCAGATAACAACAAAAATGAAGATTACAAACAAAAAAATTGCTGCAAAAAAATCTTCTGTCGCGTGGCTGCAACGCCAGGCGGCTGACCCATATGTTGCGCGGGCGCAACGCGAAGGTTATCGTGCGCGCGCGGCATATAAACTGATTGAGATGAACGAAAAGTTCAAATTTTTGCGCAATGGTCAGGTTGTAGTCGATTTGGGTGCGGCACCGGGGTCTTGGTCGCAATATATCGCGCGCACATTTCCAAAAACCAAGATTTTTGCAATGGATTTGCTGGAAATTTCGCCAATTGTTGGGGTCGAAACATACCAGGGCGATTTTACATCAGATGCGGCATTGGATTGGTTAAACGAAAAACTGGGGTTGCCGGCGGATGAATACGGATGTGGCACGGTGGATGTTGTTGTGTCTGATATGGCGCCAAATACTGTTGGACATAAAAAGACCGATCATATTCGTCAAATGGTATTATTGGAATATGCGTTTGATTTCGCTTTGCGCGCATTGAAAGTCGGTGGAACTTTTGTGTGCAAATCTTTTACGGGTGGCACGACAAACGAATTGTTAAAACAGATAAAAGAAAAATTTGAATCAGTGCATCATATCAAGCCACCATCATCGCGCAAGGACAGTGTTGAAATGTTTATTGTTGCCACCGGTTTTCGTGGGTAACATCATATAATTACCGTCTTTTTTTCGCGGGATTTTTTTGATAAACAAAAATTTAATAATTTTGAAAATCCTGTCTAGGAAAAAAAGTTAAAGATTTATGTTTTTTTGCTTGTATTGATACAGCGAAATTTTCTACACTTTATCTTGAAAGAGAGGAAATTTAATGAAGAAACGCTGTTTTCTGGGCTTTTTGTCTATTCTGTTTTCTGCATTTTTGTCATTAAATGCGTTTGCAGCAGATTGCGCAGCTAATCATTATACGGATACTAACGGGGTATGTACGCCGTGTCCCGCGAATTCACACAGCAACGGCCGCGACACACTCACATGCACCTGTGACGATGGATATTCTCTGAACGGTGATATGACAGACCCGTCAGATCAGGAAACTACAACCACTGATTGTCAAATTAAACGTTACGGGGTCGCCTATTGGATTAATCGATCTGGGTCACCAGACAGAGATATTCGTGTCCCACATAATGAAACATTTGTTTTGTTGACCGCAGAAGAAGGTAAAACCATGTCAGAAAACAGAGGAACCTGGCCTGGCGAAGGGTATATAATAGAAAAATGGCGAGATAGAAATAGCGAAGTTTTATTCTTGCCCGGTGCACAGGTTGATAAGAATGATGTGCCCACAGGACATAATTGGTTGGAACTGGTGGCTGTGTTTGGCTGTGCGGCGGGATACTATGGTGATGGAAATACATGTACAATCTGTCCGGCGGGGTCATATTGTCCGGGGGATGGTCAATCTTATGTATGTCCTGAAAATCAGTTCTGTCCAGATGGCGCTGCTGCCGCAACGCCGTGTCCCGTGAAATCGTCGACCAATGGCGCAACTGGTCAGACATTTTGTGTGTGCGATGCGGGACATTCTTTGACAGGTTTATCCAGTGGGGGCATAGAAACAACAGATGAAGAGTGCAAAGTGATTACATATACGGTCACGTACGCAGTCGGGAATGTTTACAAGGTTGATAATGTAGAGTATGGTCAACCATATACATTTTCGACATCCGAATATTGGAAGGGCGATGAATTTGCCCAAACACATTGGAAGGGGTCGGGTCGGTATGATTATGGAAAATTGTTTGCAATGGGCGAAACAATTACATATGACTTTACATATGAATTGTATTTAAAGCCTGTATATGGTTGTGCGGCGGGGTATTATGGCGATGGTACAACCTGTACGGCGTGTCCTGAACATTCAACCAGTGATATAGGCGCAGATTATTGTACGTGTGACACGGGATATGGTGTGGGTGGTGTCCTTGGCGATACCACAACCCGCGGGGACGCGTGTGTTTTCGTAACAGTTCCTTTTACTTATTATCCGGTCAAGGGCGCACATGGACTGTCTTCTTTGCGCGATTATACTGGGTATTATGAAGATTATACTGTTGTGAGTGGTGTTGAAAAATTCCCTGCATACAGTGAAGGCTATGTGTTTGATTATTGGGTTAATATGAACGATGAATCCAAGAAATATTATGCTGGCGATGTAATTTCTGGTGACATGATAGGTGTAAAAGGCATTGCTGTTTATGGCGTATGGCACTGTGCGGCGGGGTATTATGCAGATGGCACAACCTGTACGCCGTGTCCTGCGAATTCACACAGTGATGCGGGCGCGACCGTATGCACCTGTGACGAGGGATATTCTTTGAACGGTAATGTGACAGACCCGTCAGATCAGGAAACTACAACCACTGATTGTCAAATCATGAAATACTCAGTTTGGTATTGGATGCCACCAAAGTCAGGCCCGCCGGACATATATGATCATCAATATATGCCATACACCCAATCCGTGAATCTGCTTACTAGCGACAAAGCAAAAGAAATGGTTTCAAGTCAGTGGCCCGGCGAGGGATACAAGATTAAAAAATGGGTTGAATATATCGGCATGGTTCCGACCGACAGAAAATTTGACCCCGATGAATTGGTTACCGTAGACGATTTATCCGAAGGACAAAGTGCTCTGTCGCTGGTGGCTGAATTTGAGTGTACCGATGGATATCGGATGGAAGACAATGTTTGCGAACCATGTCCAAATGGGCTTTGTGTTAACCCGGCACCACTGCCGCCAACCTGTCCCGATGGATACCATGTGGAAGAATCAACCAACAAGTGTGTGGGGAATACTTTATATATCAAATTCGAAAACGGCGGTTCGTATAATTATGAAGTCTCAGATTTACCCACAGGTCTGAGTGTCACACATGGGAAACCGGTGCCAGTTTTGTCGGACTTGGCCACAATTGGTCCAGACATGCGTTATCGAGAGGATGCCGATGCCGGAACCGCCGAAATGGATGTAAGAAATTGGGCTTTTGATCTTGATGGATATGATGTGACTGCATGGCATGCGGATGGAAGTGTTGACATAGGTTCAATGGGCGACGATCCAGAGGTATCAACCATACTTTTCCCAGAATCTGGCGATTTGGAAGTCTATCCTGTATGGAGAACAATCGCATTAAGATGCAACGCGGGGTATTATAATCCCGGCGAGGAATACACCGGGCCAGGCAATTGTGTGAAATGCCCAACCACCGGCAATAAAATCTGCCCAGGGATGGATGAATCTGAGCCAACCGGTGCCGGTGTAGAATCAGGCATTAAAACCTGTGGTGCAAATTCATCGCCAAATGACGCACACACCGAATGTGTTTGCAACGCGGGTTATGCGCCAGACACTATCACGGGGACGTGCACAGAAAAAACATATACTATTGAATACGATGACGACACGGTTGACTTATTTAAGCATTTTGACCAATACACAATAAGAACACCAGATGCGCGGGACGGATATGTGTTTGAATATTGGGTTGATAATAATGGCGCCCAATATACGGCCGGCCAAACAATCAGCGGCAGCGATCTGACCGATATCGACATAACCCTGACGGGCGTATGGCACTGTGCGGCGGATTATTATGCTGATGGTACGACTTGTAAGGCGTGCCCTGAACATTCGACCAGCACAGAGGGTTCTGACTACTGTACATGTGATATGGGTTATACCGTTGGCGGAAGAGTAAATGGCGCAACCACCACAACAGATCAGGCGTGTTCTATTAAAACATATATTGTGAACTATTATTTGTCGAGTAGCATGCCAACATGTACACACGATGTCACATATGCTAATTCAACTGTTCAATATTGGAATAGAGATAACCAGGGATTGGCACATAATGGAAGAGATGCGTCTTGTGGCAATCCATTGGCCGCCAAGGGTGAAGGATATAAAATTGTAGCATGGCGCCCAAAAAATTCAGTTGGCATTTATTACAGCGATGCTGTTTCACCAGATGCAGTGATTGATGATGCGTGGGTTGAAAGCCACTTAGGTTACAGCTATATGTTGCATTTGTACCCTGAATATGCCTGTGCCGCAGGTTACTATGGCGATGGAAATACATGTACAATCTGTCCGAAGGGTTCATATTGTCCGGGTGATGGTCGATCTTATGCATGTCCAGACGGTTATACAGCTGATGATGGAGCAACAGAGCAAAGAAAATGTTATTTAAGAACAGAGCCAGGTAATTGGGTCGACAGTGCAGGCGCGCAACAGAGACCATGTCCGAAGGGGTCATATTGTCCGGGCGGTGTGCCGGTTTATTATGGCGACACCGGGGGCAAAAGAAGTTGTCCACCCGACTACCCTTATTCCGGGGCCGGCTCAGTCAAAGTTGATGACTGTTATAAAAACTGCTGGGACACCCCTGTTGAAAATGGTACGGCGCACCCAGAGGCACCTACAGCACACCATCCAACCGACTGCACTTATTCCATGGGAACATCCACACTTAAGAACCCTTGCAATATTATCACGAAAGACGACGGCAATATGTTCTGCTATGAATCAAACTGTCCGTACGACCAAGAAATGAAGACCCCAGGCATATGTACAGAGTGCAATGTCAAATACGCGGAAACATATGATGAAAATGCAACCGGGAACTGTATTGTAAAAACATGCCTGAAAGGTTATATGCCGTACCTGAACGAATGTCGCGAAGAAAAAATATCGTGCTATGCGGAACACGCAACAAAGGCACACAGACACTGGGATGAAAAATATTTGGCATACGGCCCTTGTTTGGTTGAAGATTGCGAAGAAAATTATCACATCGATGCAAACGCATGTGAATCAGACATCAGTCCATGCTATATTAAAAACGGTGTCGGTGAACGCGTATGGGAAGAATCAAATTGGTCCGCGTGTTATGTAAAACAGTGCGAACGCGGCTTTAAAGAAAACGCGGACGGCACAAAATGTGAACGTTGTGATAACTATTATGACGAAAAAGGGGAAATCGCGGTCAGCAGTTATATCGACAAATGTGAAATTGCAACTTGTATGTATCAAGGCGAAAAATATATATTAAAAGATGATGAATGTAGTTTGATTTGTACCGACGTAGATAACGACGGAACCGGCAGTCGTCATTGGAACGAAGAAACACAAAAGTGCGAACGCACTTGCAACGAAGGTTTTTTGCCGTGGTAATTTATAATGAAAGTCTATGACATTATTATAATTGGCGCAGGTGCATCTGGTTTGTGGGCAGCGCGCACCGCATTGGCGCGGGGCAAAACAGTTGCCATCTTGGAAATGAAAAATTCAGCTGCACGCAAAGTTGCCATTTCAGGTGGGGGAAACTGCAATATTACAAATACCGATGCAAATTACACCAGATATTTTGGCAAAAACCCAAACTTTGTACGCAGCGCATTATCGGCACTGACGCCCAACGATATCTTGGAATGGGCGCGCGGGCATAAATTATCTTTGTATGAAAAAACACCAGGACGATTTTTTTGTAAAAATGGCGCAAGTGCCGTTGTTGACGCGTTAATGCACGATGCGTCTGGTTCTGATTTTTTCTGGGACACAAATGTTCAAAATGTAAAAAAAGAAAACGATGTTTTTATAACTGAAACATGCCACGGAATTTTTAAATCAAAATCTGTCATCGTCGCCACAGGCGGAACTTCGTTTGGCACTTTGGGTGTTTCTGATATTGGCTTTAAAGTCGCAAAAAGTTTTGGACATAAAATTGTGCCTGTGCGCCCCGCATTGTGTGCAATGTCTTTTAAATATTTTCCAACTGATTTTTCGGGCGTGTCTGTTGTATCAGAAATTAAAATTGGCAAACAAAAAATTATCGACGATTTGTTATTTACACACTTTGGTATTGGTGGCCCCGCCGCATATCGCGCCAGCGTGCGCGACATTACAGATGGACTGTATATAAACTTGGCGCCAGATATCGATTTGCGCGCGATGTTAAATGACGCAAAGCATATTAACGGACGCAAGAAATTAAGTACTGTGCTGGCCGAAATATTACCAACCCGTGTTGCAAAATGGATTGCAGGCGATACCGATAAAAATATTGCAGATTTAAATAAAGATTTGATTAATTTAATCGCCGAGAAAACACAAAATATTTTTATTCCTGTGCACGATATAAAATATCATAACTTGCAATCAGCCGAAGTTATACGCGGTGGCGTTGACACAGAAAACATATCTTCAAAAACAATGGAATCAAAATTATGCAGCGGGCTGTTCTTTGCAGGCGAAGTTATCGATATAGCCGGTGATTTAGGCGGATTCAATTTGCACTGGGCATGGGCCAGCGGGCACACCGCCGGCACATACGCATAATGATATCAGTTTGCTGTTTTTTGTGACGCCTGCATTATCTTTATATATTTTATAAGAACTTCTTGTTCGGCTGGCGTCGGCACGTAATCTTCAGAATCAAAAGAACTTGCCATCTTCTCAAAAAGCTCTATTTCTTCGTCTGTCAGTTTTTCTAGTTCTTTATCAAACTTATATTCATCCAGGTTTTCTTTTAATGCGTTCAACTTTTTAACAAGTTCCGCATCAATTTTATTTGCCTGTGCTATTTTGTTATTCATTTTTTCAATTTGTTGTATTCTGTCCTGGTTCTTTTTTGCCATTGCGACATTTGCCACAACGCCCGCCCCAGCCAAACCGACAGTCGCGATACCCGCAATTTTAAAATTTTTATTTTTTTCTGCACATTTGTTCAATCTTTCCTGTTTTTGCGCTAATTCTGATTCCAATTGTGCGACTTCGTTTTGTAGCGCATACAAAGCACTGGACGAACCAGCGCCAATTTGCACAGCAAATGTGTTACATATTGTAAATATTGTTAAGACAATCGTTGAAATAAAATATCTCATTTTATTGTACCTTTTTGTTAATATTGATGATGGCATCCGCGGCTTTTGTTTCTTCTTTAACATTCTGATACGTTTGCTTTATCTCTTTGGATTGTTGATTTTGTACAATAGCGCCAACACCCGTAGCAACCGCACCTATTCCACCAATAATTGTAGCCGCAGTCCAACCCTTTAAAGATTTTTCGCATCTGGAAATTTCAGAATCAGTTGCCTCTATTTGCTGTTTCAGCGCATTGCGTCTGGCAATTAAATCGTTATATTCATCGGCACAGACAATATTACTAAACAACAAAAACGGTAATGCAAATAAAACGATTTTCATTATATCCCTACTCCTTTCTTGTAATGAAAAAACCATCTGGAACAGATGGTCGGGGCGGTTCACAAATCAGATCAAATCACATGATTCTGTTAATCTTTCGGTTGCCCGTGTTTTATAATCAACAGCCCCCCGACCGCGGTCAGGGAAGATTGCTGTGCATTGCGCACAGGATTTGATCTGGGATTGTGACATCCCGAACCCATTATCCCCATGGATTCAATATGAATTATAACATAAAATAAAAACCGTTGCAATCTGCAACGGCTTTTATTTTTATCGCCAATATCAGCGCGTTTTATAATAATCGCACGATGGTAAAATTTTGCGCGCCAACTTCATAGATTCTTCGTGTGTATTTGGATAATGCGCCAAGTGATGTTCAATACCATTACGATCTAAAAAGTTTCTGATTGGTTCGCCATCGACTAAAATTTGAAACTGATAATATGCAGGGTCGCTGGCCATCGGGAACATATTATTTGTTGTTATTTCACAACGCTTTTCACAGCCGTCACATTTTGCAATATTTAATTTCTTTTCTTGTGTAAAAGCCATCTTGTAGTCCCCTTGTTGCTTTTGTTAATTAAAAAGAGTATCACAAAATATCTGTTTTTCAATACTTTTATCGCCCCAGGAAAATAATCTTTTCAACATTAACATTTCTGACAAACTCTGTATCGTGCGACACCAATAATACTGCCCCACCATATTGATTCAGCGCATTTTCCAGCACAGATATACTTTTAATTTCAAGATTATTTGTTGGCTCGTCCAAAATCAACAAATCAGGTTGACTGTTGCCGCCTAAAACCGCAGCCAATGTTGCCTTTAATAATTCGCCGCCAGATAATATTCCGACAATTTGCTTTGACGCATTACCACGAAAGCCAAAATTTGCCGCGATTGCATGTGCATCATGCTTTAAACAACCAGATATATTCATTATGTTTTCAATAATAGTTTTGTTTTTATCCAGCAGTGATAAATCTTGATTTATATACGCAATACGACCATTTGTTTTTATCGTACCACTATCAGGTTTTAATTTGCCGCAGATTATTTTTAATAATGTTGATTTTCCGCATCCGTTTCGACCTGACAAGTGAATGTGCGATTTGCCGTACATTATAAAATCAAAATTATCAAAAACCTGTTTGTCACCATACGCAAAAGACAGCCCTGAAATATTTATCAGTTCTTTGCTGTAAAACGATTTTGTTGGCACAGGAATTTTTATCGTTTCATTGCGCATTTGTTCGGACAAGGCTTTTTGAATCTCTGTTTGCTCATCTAATTTTTTCTGAATAATCGCACGTTTTTTCGCCTCGGTCTCTTGCGATTTACCCTTTAATGCGTTTGCAGCCAATCTGCTGCGGCGCGAATTAGTTCTTTCTTTTTGTTGTTTAAACTCATGATGATGACGCGTGTTTTGCGCGATGTTAATGGTGCCACTTAGACGCACAATATTTTTTTGTGCATCTGTATACTTGGATGCAATTGCATCCGCTTCAATTTGCCGTTGCGATAAATAAAAATCATAGTCGCCACCATAAACCCTTAATTGCCCATTTTGCAGTTCTATTATTTTATCCATTTGCCGCAACAATTCCCTGTCATGAGAAACAACAACCACACCATGCGGATATGTATGCAAGCGATTAAAAAATATTTGTCTGGCATCAAAATCCAGATTATTGGTTGGCTCGTCCAACAATAATATATCTGCACCACTTTCAAACGCACGCATTAATGCAAACATTTGTTGTTCG
Source organism: uncultured Alphaproteobacteria bacterium (assembly GCA_904502095.1). Lineage (GTDB taxonomy): Bacteria > Pseudomonadota > Alphaproteobacteria > Rs-D84 > Rs-D84 > Enterousia. The sequence continues at coordinate 9,685 of CAJGDG010000015.1, read as the reverse complement.
CCGCCACTTTTGCTGTCAGACGCATTTATTTGATTTAACATAAATATATCTGCATCAATATTAACAGTCCCATAATCAGGCAATAAAACGCCCGCTAACAACTTTAATAAAGTCGTCTTGCCGCACCCGTTGTCACCAACAATTGCGATATGCTCGTTGTCGTTAAACGCAACAGATACATTGTTTAATAAATTGATGTCGTCATATCCAAAAGATACATCTGATAAAGAAATTAAAGCCATAATAAAACCCCGTTTTATAAACATTAAACACATCTGATTAAAAACCAGACAGATATAAAAAATAAAAATGTTTATAAACGACTCATTGGACTTTGAACCCGGGTTAAATATTTGTGTATGATTAAATATTAACATTTCCTTAAAAAATTTCAAGTTTATTTTATCTAAGCGTTGACAAATTATACATTCGTGCTATTCTACACACAATAAAACAAGGAAAAACTATGAACGATATAGAAATTTTAGAAAAACAATTGTCCGAAAATTTAGACGATTTATTGGTTGAAAATGGATTGGAGCCAAAGCGAAAAGTGCGTTTTTCTTGTCCTGGCAACGGAACCTTTGGTATGGTGGTTTGCATAAAAGAACCTGCGCGCGTTAATTTCAAAATAGAACTTTATCCAAACGAAACAGAAGAGCCTCATTTCAAGGTTGTGTACCAAAATACAACCTGTCGTTTTAAAATATCGGACTGCTCCCCAATGAAAGCAGAAGCCAAGAAGGGGATTGCCGTACCAATAAAAAAAATTATGAAAGAAATAAAAACTACATGGAAAAATAATAAAGAGCAGCTGATCCAAGAGTGGTATAAAACCCGCCCAACAGACCAAAATCATGGGCACCAGAAAATCCGATAATAAAAATCCCCACTAACGGGGGATTTTTTATTTTCCTGGCGGAGATGAAGTATTCCCTCGCCCCGCAGATAGCGGGGCTGTGGGGCATTCCTGACGGTTTGACGGCGTAATACTTGTCAAACCTACTCATTGTCGAACCCACGCCACTATCGTGGCTTTACCGGGTTCGAACCCCAATTTCGCCACAAAAATAAAACGCCCATATCGGGCGTTTGATTTTTGTGGCGGAGTCGAAGGGATTCGAACCCTTGATACGGTTGCCCGTATACCACATTTCCAATGTGGCGCACTAGACCAACTATGCGACGACTCCTGAAACAGATTATTCTTCGTCTGACGCAATTTCGGCTTCTTCAACCGCTTCTTCAGCTGTTTCAGCCGGAACTTCATCAGATGCCAAAGACGCTTCTAATTCGGCATCAATTTCACGCAACAATGGATCTTCGCTGCCAATTTCCAGAGATTCTTCGTCTGTTGCAGCAGGCGCTTCTTTGTATGATTGAACAAATTCGTGACGAACAGCATCTACATCCAACTTGCCACTGGCAATTTCACGCAATGCAACAACTGTTAATTTATCGTTCTTTTTATCAACTACTGCCTCGGCCCCACCGTTCAAATCGCGAACGCGCTGAGATGCCAGCATACCCAGTTCATAGCGGCTTTCTACGTATGGTAATGTATCAGAATTTGTTGTACGTGCCATTTGTTAAATCCTTTGTTGAAATCGTTTTTCGTCAGGTTATAATGCCTTATGGACGGTCAAAATGCAAGCAGAAAATAAAAAAAACAATATTAAAACAGTTTCTTTTGGGTGCAGATTAAACGCACTGGAATCAGAAAAGATTAAAAACATGCTGAATCCTGTGTTGGACAGCGCGATTGTTGTTAACACTTGCGCCGTCACCGCAGAGGCAGAAAGACAATCAGGGCAAGCCGTGCGACGCATTGCGCGCGAAAACCCAAACATTCCTATTTTTGTGACAGGATGCGCCGCAACACGCAATCCAGAACTTTTTTCCGGCATTGATAATACTGTCGTGGTCAGCAATTTTGATAAAATGTCAATTGATGCTTACACAAAAGACAAATACCGCCCTGCCCCTGAAGCGACCGAAATAAAACTGAACGCAGATGCACCGATGTCTAAACAGTTTGTTCAGATTCAAAACGGATGCAATCATCAGTGCGCATACTGTATCACACGCGCGTTGCGTGGGCCGTCCGTATCTTTTGAATACGAAAAAATCCTAAGCGATGTAAAAAATGCAATAAAAAACGGCTTCTATGAAATAGTTTTAACCGGAATCGATATCGCCTCTTTTGTACTGCGTGACGGCGACAAAGTTATGCTGTTATCAGATTTATGCAAGCAGCTGTTAATCGACGCGCCAGAAATTCAGCGTCTGCGTCTGTCTTCGGTTGACCCGGCGGTGCCAGACATTGACAATATAATCGATTTAATTTTATCAGACGAACGAATGATGCCACACATGCACTTTTCAATGCAATCTGGGTCAGATACTATTTTGCGCGCAATGGGACGCCGGCACAGCGCGCAACGCGTACGCAATTTGGTTGCACGCGCCAACAATAAAATTACTTTCAGTTGGGATATTATCTGCGGATTTCCGGGCGAAACAGAAGAACTGTTTAATGAAACTTTAGATTTAATTTGTGAAACAAAACCTATAAAAATTCATGCATTTCCTTTTTCCCCGCGCCCAGGAACAGCGGCAGCAGATATGCCAAACCAAATTGACCGCGGTATATCAAAACAGCGCGTTAAAATCATAAACGAACAGGCGCAAACAAACCGTGCTGAATTTATGAAACAGCAAATTGGCAAAATGGTTCGTGTCTTGGTCGAAGAAAACAATATTGCGCGCGACCCACACGACATAACAGTCAAAATCAGAGGCAATAAAATACCTGAAAAAACAATATGTGATACAGAAATTATTGATTTATGCGGGGACACCTTTCTGGGCGACATTATTTCTTGACAGACACAAATATGCGTACAACAATATAATATATAGCCAAGGATTTAATATGAACGACGAACAAAATTTATTACGCGAAAAGTCAGACCGTATTACGCTGGGGGTTGGCATTGGCATATTTATCGTATTTACAACCCTGATGACATGTCAATCAACCGTTAAGATTGACCAACAAATCAAGGAAAAAGAACAAGAAAAATCTGTCCAAGATTCGGTTCAACGCTTGTCTGACACGCGAACATATCGTTTGACATCTTGGGATTTGATAAACAATCAAAATCAGAAGTAAAAACGCCCAATTGGGCGTTTTAATTTTACCACTGTAAATATCCGGGATTACATTCGTGTTTACATTCGTGCGCTTTGTCGTCCCAATATCTGTACCCTGTTTCGTCTGTGTAATCGCCACAGATTAAACGACATTCGTTATCTTCCAAAATGTATTTTTCGCCCTGATACATACAAGTTGCAATTTCACATTCGTCGTTGATATAACTGCTGACAGCAACATCACCATCAATACCAAACATATTATTGCAACGTCCACAATCTTTCCAGCGTTCATTTGTCAAATCGGGGTCTGTTGTATAACCCGGCTCGCATCTGGAGGCGACACAATTGCCCCAACGATTGCGTTTTGCATCCCAAGATTCTTCGCCGATGCCGTTTTCTATTTTGCAAACACGCGTATCAGACACACATGCGTTTGCATCAACATGGTACCCGGGACTGCATTTGGTTATTACACAGGCACCAAACGAATTTGTTGCGCTGTTCCACACACGCTCTGCGGCGACTGCATTTGGTGCATCACATTCGATTGTGTCGCCTTCGCATTTATCGCCATTTGGATGATAACCATAAACACACGATTCAACACGACAGTTTCCATTTGGATTATAACTTAACGCATACTTACGCGCACATGGCTCACAACGACCGTTAATCATTTCATATTCAGGCTTGCAGTCGGTATGTACACAACGATCTTCGACAATAACGCATTCGTTTTCGTTTTTGTCCTTACCACGACTGTAAGTACATTCCTTACCATAAGGCTCTGTTTCGTTGTCACGGAACGCGACACCCCAGTTCATATCAATTTGTGCTTTACATTCGGCATAACATTGGGTAATACTGGTTGAAGCGTCCTTAAATGTTTTCGGATGCGTTTCTGGGCATAGAGTACAAGCCGCAGCCAGATTCATATCAGACGTTTTGTATGTCCCTTCTTCACAAGGTTCCCAAATTGCATACAGTGTTTTATCTGTTGTTGGAGGATTGTCAACGTAATCGTATGGTGTTTTTGCATCTCGTGTTTCGCCCCAGCCCTTGAACACATAGCCCGCACGATACATTTGGTTTCCAATGGCATACGCCGGTATTGGTTCGCATCCACCCTCTATTCCCATGTACGAACAGTCGTTGGGTTGCACATATCCCTCTCCGCCGTTCGGGTCGTATGTATATGTAATATATATATATTTACACTCTTGCCCAGCGAAGCCAGTATTGATATCTGGGGTAAGATTCTTTTCACCGTCATATTTTCCGTTGGCGCTGTATCCCGTATCACATGTGCAATAATCTCGGGTGTCGGCAGGACCGGAATTTTTTGGACATGCAAACCTACCAAATTCTTTGCCAACTCTTTCTGGATGATTCCAACCCGGGCACGCAGAGTCTGACGGACACGGCGAACAACTCTCTCTACCAACATTACTTTTCATATAATAACCAGGATTACATTTTAACATATCTGTCACCCAATATGGACTGACATACACTGTTTCCCCGTCTGGTTCAATTGGCAACAAACAGTTGTCTGACCAGATATCACAATTGCCTGTACTGGTTCCGTCTTTATTCCAGGCCTTGTAATAATCATTAAACTTCCATCCATCTGAAACCATATAACGTTGACCTGCATCGGTTAATACATCGGTCAATGTTAATTCTATTGGGCTGAATTTGCTTATATCTGGTAATGGTTCGTCGTATGTTCCAACAATACCTGTCGGCAAAATGACATTATCTGCGTTATCTGCCCCACCATTTTGGAATATCAGGTTAAACTTGTTTGGGGTCCATTGGGCATACAATGTTAAATCGCCCGCAACTGTGTATGTTGCATCATCAGTATAATATTGTGTACCGCCGGTCACAGAATCAAACCACCCCACAAATGTATGGCCTGTTTTGGTGACAGACGGCGCCTCTGGGTATTGTGTGTCAAAAGTGACTAGTTTTTGGATTATCTCCTCACCATATTCATCACGATATATGACAGTGTATGTATTTGCAACACACGCCGCACCAGTGGTGGTTATTGTGGTTTTGTCGCCACCAACAGAATGACCTGTATTGCATGTACAATTCTCCTTACCCGTTTCGCCATTTGTGCTGGAATGTTCAGGGCAGTCGACAGGTTTGCTTGTGCCGCCTGGACAATATTGACCCACCGGGCAATCAACGCAGCCATTATCCATATATTGCCCCGCCGGACATTGTGTTATTTCGCATTCGGTGCAGTCCAGGCTGTATTTTTTAGCTGATTCATCATAATAGCACTTCTGAACACCTGTACCGCCGTTGTCGTCACTGCATTCGACATCTGATTTAAAGCATTGTTCAATTGAATATGCGGTTTCCTTGTCCGTCAAACCACCGTCTGGGCAGACATGACGTTGTGACACATATTCCACTCCTAAATTTTGTATATCCATAAAGCATTGTTGAGTTTCTTGGTTAAATTCCGGCACAACAAATGTTTCTTCTGGATTAATATTTTGTTCGATTAAACATTGCATTTGACCTGGGGAATAATATCCATCGCCCACGGGTGCACATGCCCGATCCACTGCGTCATCAACAGTTGCGGTGCGCAAAATCATTTTATCTGTTAAATCACCACTGTCTGGCGACAGTTTCACAGTCGCATAATAACCACTGTCACAATAAATAACATTAGTTTGACAACCGCCGTCATATTCCCCCGTATTTTTGTTGTACAGACATCTTGTTACGTACGACCCACGAATATTTGGTTTGGGGGCATATTTTTCACCCCCTGGGAAAAACGCAAACTGATATACTGCAGCACAAGTTTTTTCTGAACCACCAAACCCATACCGCGAGTCTGTCATCACCATTGCTGCACCGATTTCATTATCCGCAGGTTTGCATTGCTGTTGCAAAGATTTAAAGTTTGTGTCAGATGTCGGTGCGTCCGTATCAATGCCCGGCGAAACAAAGCCCAGACCGGATTCAACAGGCTGGCACGGCAGGTTTTCCAGTGTTTTCAGATTTATATTTTCATACATAACATTTTGGGCATCTCCGTATGTGGTCGCTTCCTGGGATTGTGGCGAATAATACCCATCGGCACAATAGCCCACAAAATTCGCATAACAATTGGTGTCATAATCGTTTGTATCGCTGTTATATTGACAAATAACAGTAAAGAACCCGCGTTGATTCAATGGGGATGCGGTATCATAAAAATCCGGCGGTGTCATATTCCACGCGTCCACATACTCTGGTGCAGCAAACATAAAGGCATAGGCACAATCGTTTATGCTGTCGCGCACGCCATCGTCATTCCGTGAATTTTGTGCAGCTTCTATCAACGCACCTTTTGTGATATCGGGGCATTTTTTACATTCTGCCAGGCCTGTTTCATCGGCATATCCATACACACCGCAACCGTATATTTCGCTGGTATTGCCATAATTTACGATTACATCACCGGGACAGTGGTGCCCCAGCGGACAATCAGTCGGGGTGGCATCGCGCGCGGTTGCCAAATATGAACCCGCAGGAACATATATTGCGCAATCTTCTTGGCTCTCTGCGCCGGCGGCATCATCATACCCCGCCGGGCACGCCTCGCCACAGCCCGCCATACCCACATTTACGGTACCTGTGCCGGGGCAATATTGACCCGCCGGACAATCAACAAAATCCGTACCATTGTAATATTTGCCCAACTGGCAGTCCAATGTGTCCAGCGACCACTGGGCAACCAATATTATATTGCCGTTCGCGACGGCGGTTTTATTTGTAAAGTCCGCCCCAACCGCGACAGGCGTGCCATCCGTCATTTGCCAGCCCGCAAATTTATAATCTGTTTTCGTAAAGGCGTTATCTGCGACGAAACACGATTGGTCGTATGTGCATGTTGTGGGCGACATTTCGCCGGTTGCACCATTTCCATTGTATATAATTGTAAATGAATTCGGTGTCCATTGAGCATACAATTTTAAATCGTCCGCAACTGCGTATGTTGCGCCATCATCAGTATAATATTGTGTACCGCCGGTCACAGAATCAAACCACCCCACAAATGTATAGCCTGTTTTGGCGACAGACGGCGCGGTTGGGTATTGTGCGTCAAAAGTGACTGTTTCTGTGGTTGCCGCCCCACCATTTTCAGGATTAAATGTAATTGTGTATGTATTTGGTGTCCACTGGGCGGTCAGTGTGACATCGGACGGGGTTGTGTATGCGTCAAATTGCGCCGTTCCATTTTCATCATAGTATTTTGTTTCGCCGTCATAATATCCCAAAAACTTATAGCCCAAGCGCGCTGGCGGCGTAATTTGTGGCAAACTGCCATCAAAGTCAACATTTTCTGCGCTGACCCCGTCGCCTGTTCCAGGATTAAATGTAATGGTGTATGTGTTCGGTGTCCATTGCGCAGTGGCAATGATTTTCGCATAATCAGCATTATTTCCGTTTGGCGCGGTCTCTGCGGTTATTTCGCCAGCCCATGTAAAAAAGCTTTGGCCCGGCTGTGCAATCGTTATCATTTTGCCGTTTTCGACAATGTCTTCGGTGACATATTCTGAAGCATTATTGGTAGCGTCTGATTTCAACATGTATTTTTGTGCCCGAACCGCCCAACCACTAAAAGTATATCCAGGGCGTTCATCAGGGGCGCTTAACAAACAATAGTCTGGTATATTTGACCAGGTGCGATATGAGTAAGAGCAGGTGTCTTTTGCTGTATCTGTTGCCGAATCATAGTTCAGATTTTCTACGATTTTATATTTTCGTGTCCACCAGCGGTCAACCAAACTAATTTTGCCATTTTGAGCACCATCATAATAAGAATCACTGGACGATAAATTGCCAACAGTTGCGCACTTATTTAAAGGCATACCATCAGAATCATATAATAACCTAAAATAATCATCAGACGTCGTAGCGCCACCCCAACCAATAAAAACATAATTGTCGCCAAGATCTGGTTTTTCAAAATAAATTTGCGCGCATGGTGTCGTAGCTTGGAGCATTATAAAGTTAGAAGTAGTGCCTTCATAATTATAAACCGTCGTATTATCAAATGATGGATATGTGCCAACTGTTGTATATTGACTTGGGTCACGTGAATACTTAAACTCAAATGGGAAACCATCGTTCCAATTCGCACTTATGTAAATTCCAGCATCTGGCATAGAATCATTTGGTATTGTGCCGGAAAATGGCCCCGCATTATAAAGAGTCGAATTCTCATAAACAGAATATGTTGCAGTCATATCCTCGTTTTGTGTTGGCCATGGTTTTTCGGGCACGACAAGCCCCTTTGACGGCAAAAATGTTTTATTCAACGATAAATTAACACCATATGTTGGCTGAACCCAGAAATTTGTGTTGCCATTCAAAAAATAAGCAACTACCGATCTTTCCGTTTCTACACAAGTGCATTTAGTTAATGTAGAACTATATTCGACTTCGATATTACATTGTGAACCATCTGATGTAACTGCATGCTTTCCTTCGCCACATTGTACAACAGAGCCATTTTTAAAAACAAAACTCCCGTTCATTTGTATAAGACAGCCGGTGTTGCCGGACGAATACGACTTACTGCTAACAAGATAAGAGTCTATATTCAATTGCTGATACAAATAATATGGTCCACCAGATTGAACATCGCATTTGTATCTTTGTGTAGAGCCAGAGGCAGTTGCGGTAGACTCGCCTGCGTAACAAAATTCACCCCAATCACAAGGCTGACAGCTAGTATCACCTTGTTGTGCGATATAACCATCTGAACACTTCACCGCCAATGCGACATTGGTGTACGAAACAAAAAACACAACAAAAAGCGCAGAAATCAGGCGTTTTATAGTTAACATTTTCTCCTCTATGTGTGTAGTGTAGAAAAAATCAACATAGCCGCGCAAGCGAAAAGTTTATATTGGGAGAAATTTTTAAAAAAGTAAACTTACCCCTCCTGTCATTCTGGGGCTTGACCCCAGAACCTGGGTCATCATGCAAATAATGAAATATTACCTGGGTCCTGTGGTCCAGCCACAGGATGACAAATTGATTGAAATATTACCTGGGTCCTGTGGTCAAGCCACAGGATGACAAAAGAGAGAACTTTACATATATAGTTTTAAAATTTTTTTGTAAAAAAACTTAAAAACTCTGTCATTCCACGGGTGCCCTGCGGAACCTAGGTCATCATGCAAATAATGAAATATTACCTGGGTATGAAAGTCAAGCCACAGGATGACAAATTGATTGAAATATTACCTGGGCATGAAAGTCAAGCCACAGGATGACAAAGAGCAGTAATATTTTTTTATTATGTTAATATTTAAAATAATTCATTAAACTCTGTCATTCCACGGCTTGACCGTGGAACCTAGGTCCATGTTCGCAACGTGAACACAAATTTGCATAAACAACCTGGGTCCTGTGGTCAAGCCACAGGATGACAAAAGAGAGAACTTTACATATATAGTTTTAAAATTTTTTTGTAAAAAAACTTAAAAACTCTGTCATT
>CAJGDG010000014.1 GCA_904502095.1 uncultured Alphaproteobacteria bacterium | reverse complement strand
ATGGTATGGTTCATATCTCTGATTTGTCTTGGAACAAATTGGACGAAGAAGAATTGAAAAAATTCGTTCGTGGCCAAGAAGTGACAGCAAAAATTTTGGACATCAATCCAGAAAAAGAACGCGTCACATTGGGTATCAAACAATTGACTGAAAGCGCAGAAAACAACGCTGTATCTGTCAAGAAAGGCGCAGTTGTATGCGGCACAGTTTCCGAAATCACACCTGATGAATTGATTTTGGCATTGCCAGGTGATGCACGCGGTGTTATCCGTCGTACAGACCTGTCACGCGAAAAGTCAGAACAAGACACATCTAAATTTAACATTGGTGATTCAGTAGAAGCATCTGTTGTTTCTGTCGAAGGCAACACTGTTAAATTGTCTGTTCGTGCATTGCAGGTGACATTGGAAAAGCAGGCAGTCAAAGAATTCTCGAACGAAGCAGACAGTGGTTCTGTTTTGGGCGACATCTTGGGCGCTGCAATCGAAAACAGCAAAAAATAATTTGTGTGTTTTTGATTATGAACACCAAACTGGGCAATATTTGCCCAGTTTTATTTTTTATGGTAAAATATGTGCATGAAAAATAAAAAACAGATGATTTTGATGATGGGTGGCCAAGGCGTAGGCAAGGGGACTTTTTCACGTATGCTGATGTCGCAACATCCGTATAAATATATTGAAACAGGGGCGATTTTGCGTTCTATGCCGGCTGACAGTGATATTGCAAAAATCATATCGACTGGGGATCTGGTGCCGGATGAAATTCTGTTTGATTTGATGCGTGACAGTATTGATACAAATCGCGACATTATTATTGATGGGTTCCCACGCAGGGTTTCCCAGGCAAAATGGTTGGTTGAAAACTATGCGGATAAATTTGATATATATGTTTTATATCTTGATGCGCCGACAGATATTTTGATTGCCCGTATAAACAAGCGCATTAACGCAGGCAGTAATCGCCCAGATGATGCGTCTGTTGATGTGATACGGCGCAGGTTGGATAACTTTTTTAACGAAACAATACCTGCAGTTGAATGGTTGCGAACGGCGCACGGTGTTCATTTTGCGCAGGTTGATTCCCGTGGTAATATTGATGAAAATTTTGCCGAAATAATTGCGGCACTGGAAAAATAAAACGCCCAATCGGGCGTTTTTTTGCTTTATACAATCAATATAATATGATAAAATGCAAATTGATATCAGGTGTTCTGATATTGGGGCGTAGAAACTCCTGAATGCGGTACTCGGTCACGAGTAATAACTCCAACTTTGGGTTGGAGGGCGGCGAATACATTGAATAAGCCCGCTATACCGTATTGTAGTTTCTAACCTCCAACCACTTGAATTTATTCGGTGGTTTTTTTATTTGGGGATTGGGGAAAATGAAAGGGGCGTTTGTCGGTTTCTTACTTATGTGCTTTATGCCATCTGTTGTTTTGGCTGGCGTTGGCGACACCGATAATCGATATTATGTGACCGATGAAATGTGGGCCACTGAGCCATATAAAAAGTTTGTGCTTTTACAAACATATATTTATGAAAAACTTTATACCGTAGATGAAATCAATAACAAAAAAAAAGAACATAAATCACTTTTGGGTATAGGTAATTGTTCTGCACAATTTATATCCCCGAATTTAATTTTGTCTGCTGGACACTGCGTAAAAGGCGGAGACCAAGACCTTGTAAGATATAGAGCAATAAATTATAAAGGGGAAAGATTTCCATTGCGATTAGTTTATACACCATGGATTCCTGATACCGAAGAAGTTGGTATACCAAATGATTTTGCTGTATGGTTAGTGACAGAACCACAATATCATAGTGAATCATATTTTGATGTAAAGGTTCCAACAAAAAAAACAAATGTCATAAATGCCGGTTGGGGTTGGGCAAGAGTAATACCTGATTCTGAATTAAAGACTATCAGAGATATATTTGATATTATTGCAAAAGGTAATAAAAAGACAACTGTCGAAACTATGGAAGAAAAACTGATAGAACTTTTACCGAAATTTGACATAAAACCAATAAGAGAAGAAGGGGATAAATTAAAAGCAAGTGAATGCACTATAATTTTTAATGATTGTGCTCAACGATATAGAGAAGATGAAAATAATTTAAGAAAAACAATCACAAACAAAAGTTTGGATATGGATACAAGATTACAATCCCTTGATGTATTGAAAGCATTACAAGCAAAAATAGATAAAAAATGTGATAGGCGTGCATTAGAAAAATCAAAATATTTTCCTGAAATATTAGCAACTACTTGTGATACTTGGGGTGGAAATTCTGGTGGTGGTTATATTTCAGGGGACGGTAAAAATGTTTTTGGTATTGTTCATGCTGGTGCATCCACTGTTTATGACTCAACTGATTCAAATTATATGACATCATCAAAGCAATTTAAGGAAAAATTATCAGAATTAATAACAATGTATGATTCAAAAAATTCTTATATAGATAACATTAACAAAATACCAGAACATGTTTTGCCAGAAGTTGCTAAATCTTCAGAAACACAAGAAAAAGAATCAGAATTGTCACAACAAATGAATGTGCAAATTGTGGGATTACAATCAGATGTACAAAAATTAAAGAACCATTTGGAAACAAAAATGTTCGATGTAAAAAATATGACAGATGAACAATTATTAAAATTCCTAGATAAATTAGTAGAACATGATGTAAAAAAAGAACGATTGGAAGAATTACAAAAAGCATATGAAGAAGCGAAATCCCGTGAACAGTCCACTGCGAACAAGATGTTAACTGCTGCGACTATGGCGGCGACTGGCATTGGTGGTATGCAATTGGCGTCTGGTCTGGCGGAACAAAAGGCGGATGAAGAAGCCGAAACCGCAATGCGCGCATATCTGGCAACATTTACATGCGAATATGGTTCTGGGCGTATTGCTGGTGGTACACAGAATAACGAACTTCCTGGTGCAAATGCTTTAACACCATTGGTTATGCAATACAAAGAACTGGCTGCCAGTTTAAAATCCCGTAAAGAAGCACTTGGTATGGCGCCCGGAATTGAAAGCGAAGTCATCTTTGATGCTGCCACAGCTGGCTTGTACGATGATGTAAACACTGGCAAAACCAGTGGCGCATATACTTCATTGTCACGCGCGTTGTCGGGCGATGCCGACGCGGCCGCTGCCTGGGATGCGCAAAAAGAAGAATCTGCCAAGAAAGTTAAAACAGGCGCCACAGTTGGCGGTGTTGGCGCGGCTGGTGGCGCAATTGGAAATTTAATAATAAACGGCAAGTCAGGAAAAAATAAAAATTTGATAAAATAAAGAGGCAAAAAGTATGTTAAGAAAAATAGGCGTGTCTTTAGTGATTGGGGGATTATGTTTTTCCCAATGTTTTGGTGCGGATTCTAATGACGATATTATTAGTCGTGCAGAATCTTATTACAGCGCTATACAATCGGTATGTTCAAATATATCGGATTCTATATCTTCTGTTTCGGGCGTTGCAAAGGCAAATACCGCGGTTAACACAATAGGCGCCGCAGCCAGTGGTGGTGCGTTGGCGGTTGGTATTGCGAAAAGTAAACTTGATGCAGAAATAGATGAACTATGGAATGAAATCTGTGCTTTGGGTGCTTGTGATGCAGATACAATTGCAAAGATGTCTGATGAAAATTTGATAAAAACAATAAAAAATTTTGCTCAAATAAAAGAAAAACTTGACAGTTTAAATCCAAAAGAAAAAAAAGCAAAATCTTTGGGTAATTGGCGAACTGGTTTAATGGCTGGTAATGTTGCGACCAATATTGCATCCGCTATTATTGCGGGTGTAAATCGCGATAAATCTGAATTGATTCAACAAATCCAAGCGTGCAACCAAGCTGTTAAATCCGGTACAGATATAAGCAAAGAATTACAACTGGCTGGTGTAAATCCAATAGAAAATCCAATTGTAAAGAAATTAAATGACGCTTCCACATGGTGCGGCAATTTAGATGTTAAAAATATTGAGAAAATAGAAAATTTAATGAGTGCAACAATGGGAACGAGTATAGCTGGCGCAGCAATTGGAACCGCTGGGGTTGCAGTCAGTGCGACGGCAAACAGTGATAAGGTTGACCCAAACAAAGAAAAGGCACTAAATACCACGGCAAATGTAATAAGTGGTGTTAATGTTGCAACTGGTGTAGTTGGTATGGGGCTAAATATCACAATGATAAACAAAGCGAAAGATATGATTAGACAATCTGAACATTGCGAGGGGGTGTTAAAATGAAAAAGTTTTTATCAGTTTTATTTGGTTCAATGTTTTTACAAAACGCATATTGCGATTCGATAAGGGATACTAATTTAAGATCAGAAATGGTGGATTATTTGGAAAACAAACTGGACGAAAAAGCAATACAGGCATTGTGTGACAAATTGTATGCATATGCCCTGGCACACAATTTCCAAGTCATAGTGGAATATGGTGATAACCAAATATTTTTGCCAAAACGTTCGGATTGTACAGATGACAATGCAGCAGTGGTTTCTGCGATTACTAATGAAGCGATTTTACAATTATCAAAAAAAACATTTGAAAAACATTCACAAAGTGCACAGGATTTAATGAAAAGAGGAGCGTTTAGTCATTGTGCGGGACAGATATCGTCCCAAGTAACACGCTGGAAGCATGAAGGTTATACAGTTGATTTCGACGAATCCAATACCATTATAGATTGTTCAGAAACAGATAACAGATGTGTTGTAAACAGACCTGTTAGCAAAGGTGGTGTAAGTGGCTATTTATCTGTCTGTTGTAGCATGCCTGTTGATTCATATGGTTTTACGAATGCACAATCTGGTTATGTGTATATTGGTGAAAATTATGTTGTAGATAGTGCAAGAACATTGGACGATTTTGACTATGATTGCAAATTCATAGATGGGCAGTAATCTGTAAAAAAATAAAACGCCCAATCGGGCGTTTTTTATATTTGTGCGCGAACTTCTTCGACCTCGTAACATTCAACACGGTCGCCTTCTTTCAAGTCATTATACTTATCAAAAGACATACCGAATTCAACGCCACCAGATACTTCTTTTACTTCGTTCTTTTCGCGACGCAGTTGCCCAATCTTGCCATCATAGATAACAACATTGTTGCGCAACAGGCGAACAAACGCATCCTTCTTAATCGTGCCTTCGGTCATACGGCAGCCCGCAACGCGTACGCCTTTGCCAACTGTAAACAGGGCAATAACATCTGCATATCCGATAAATGTTTCGCGTTTTTCAGGTGCCAATTTACCAGACAATATTTCTTTGATTTCATCTGTAATACGATATACAACGCTGTGATATCTGATGTCGACACCGTTGCCACGTGCCATGTCGCGAACAGCCGCATCTGCACGAACATTAAACGCAATAATTACAGCGCCCGATGCCGTTGCCAATCGTATGTCGCCTTCGGTGATTTGGCCAACACCAGATGACAATATTTCAACGCCAACTTTGTCTGTCTGAATTTCTTTAACCATGTCGGAAATTGCTTCGACAGAACCCTGAACATCAGCGCGCAAAATAATTGGCAAAATCAGTTTTTTGCTGTCATCGCGTTTTGCAAACAATTCTTCCAAGGACGAGCGTTTAACAGCATTTGCTTTGTCTTTGATTTTTTGTGCACGATAATCTGCGACTTCACGGGTTTGCGCTTCGGTTTCCATAACGCGCAGTTCGTCACCTGCATTTGGAACGCTGTTCAGACCCAACACAACAGTTGGCTGACCTGGGCGAACAGATTTCACACGCTCGCCATTTGAATTAATCAGACCACGAACACGACCAAATGTTTCGCCGACAACGAATACATCGCCGATTTTCAATGTGCCTTGACGCATCAGTACAGTTGCAACCGCGCCCAGACCTTTTTCTTGTTTTGCTTCGACTACATATGCGACAGCAGGCATTTCAGCATCTGCTTTTAACTCCATCATTTCAGCCTGTAATAAAATCGCTTCTTCTAATTTATCCAAACCGATTTTCTTGGTTGCAGAAATTTCAACGCACTGCACATCGCCGCCCATTTCTTCGACTTGGACTTCTTGTTGCAGCAAGTCTGTTTTTACACGCATTGCGTTTGCTTCAGGCAGGTCGATTTTATTGATTGCAACAATAAAAGGAACCTTGGCTGCGCGGATGTGATTGATTGCTTCGATTGTTTGCGGCATAATAGAATCATTAGCTGCGACAACCAAAACAACGATGTCGGCCATCTGTGCGCCGCGTGCGCGCATTGCAGTAAATGTTTCGTGACCCGGGGTATCCAAGAAAGTAATCATTTCCCCAGATTTTGTTTTTACTTCGTATGAAGAAACATGTTGTGTAATACCACCAGCTTCGCCGGCTGCAACATTTGCATTTCGGAATGCGTCCAGCAAAGAAGTCTTACCATGGTCAACGTGACCTACAACGGTCACAACTGGTGCGCGTGGTGTCAACTTTTCTGGATTTGGTTCGCGTTCCAATTGGTCGGCATATGGTTTTACGACAACGCGTTTAACTGTTGCGCCAAATTCGCCCGCAATTAATTCTGCGGTGTCGGCATCAATAGTCTGATTGACAGATGCCATCATACCCATTTCCATCAGTTTCTTGATAACATTGCCGACTTTTTCTGCCATTGCAGCAGCCAAGTCTTTGACTGTGATTGTATCGCCCAATGTGACGACGCGTTCAACCTTTTGTGGGGCAGAAAATACTGCGCGTGCTTTTTCGCGGAATCTTTTCAGCGATGCTTCTGATCTTCGACGATTTGCGCCACGCAGACCGATTTCATCTTCGTCTTCGCCGTCGCCCATAACGATATCGCGCAGGTGGATTTTGCCAGCCTTTTTAAAATCTTTTTTAGAGTTATTAAATCTGGAACCGCGCTCTTCGTCATCGTTGTCACGATTTTTGCGTGAACCGCCCGCAGGGGCATTGTTTGTGAAAACTTTTTGTTGCGGGGTGCTTTTTGTTGGCTTTACAGGTGCTTCGTCTGCGATGTCTGATTCTGTGTTTGCATTTTCGCGCGCCGCTAATTGAGATTTTACCTGTTCATATTCGCGTGTTTCACGTTCGATTTCTGCTTCGCGTGCAGCGCGTGCTGCTTCTTCTTCTGCTTCGCGTTTTTTGCGTTCTTCTTCGCGAGCCTTGGCAGCAGCCAACACAGCGCGCAATTTTTCGTCGGCTGCATTTTTTGGTGCCACAGGCGCCTTTGGTTCTTCTCGCAGTTCTTTGTTGCCAGGCGCAACAACGCGGCGACGGCGTTCAACGAACACCGCGTCGCCTTTTTTGCTGCGTACCGCATCAGTTGTCACAGATTTTCCAAGTGTCAATGTTGCCATATATACACCCCGTTTAATTGTTTTTGTTATTCGTTTTCTATTTTAATATCGTATGCAATTTCGCGAGCTTTCATAATTACGCGACCTGCCAGGCGTTGAGACATTGTATCTTCGCCCAAGATTTCGACCAATTCATCCGTAGACAAATCTGCCAAGTCTTCCAGCGATTTAATGCCAGCTGCACCCAACTGCATAATAATTGGACGTTTGATAAAGTCAAAGTTTAACAAGTCGTCACTCATACCCAATTCGTGACCTTTGTTAATATATTCTTTTTCGACTTTTTCCAGATAATCTTTTGCGCGTTTTTGTAATTCTGCGGCCAATTCTGGGTTAAAGCCTTCGATTTCTTCTAATTCGCTGATGTCAACAAATGCGATTTCTTCGATTGTGCGGAAGCCTTCTGTAATCAGCAACTGTGCAATCATTTCATCAACATCCAATCCGCCGATAAACAATTCTGTTTTTTCTTTGAATTCTTTTGCGCGTTTTTCTTGTTCTTCGGCTTCGTTCATAACATCAATGTTCCAACCTGTCAATTGTGATGCCAAGCGAACATTTTGACCGCGACGACCGATTGCCAAAGACTGTTGATCTTCGTTAACGACAACTGCTGCGCTGCGTGTATCTTCATCAACGATAATCTTTGCGACTTTTGCAGGTTGCATTGCGTTAACAATGAATACAGCAGGGTCTTCGGAATATAAAATAACATCGATTTTTTCGCCATGGCATTCGTTGATAACAGGTTGGATGCGTGTCCCTTTGATGCCAACTGTCATACCAACTGCATCGATTGATGGGTCCTGGGTTTCAACAGCGATTTTTGCATGTGAACCTGGTGCGCGTGCAACCGATTTAATTTTGATAATGCCTTCATAAATTTCAGGTACTTCTTGGACGAACAGTTTTTCCATGAACATAGGATGTGTTCTGGTTAAAAAGATTTGTGGGCCGGTATTAGAACGTGCAACATCCATAATTAATGCGCGCACACGGTCACCAACTGTTAATCTTTCACCAGGGATTAATTCTGTGTTTTTGATATATCCTTCGGCCTTACCATTGATATCAACAAATACATTGCCGAATTCAATGCGTTTGACAACGCCGCTGACAATATCACCAATAGTATCTTTGAATTCTTCAAATTGACGACCTTTTTCAGCATCGCGAACGCGAGCAGTCATCATTTGGCGCGCTGTTTGGAATGCCATACGACCAAATTCTGGTTCTGGCAGTGGATCTTCGACTGTGTCGCCAACAGCTGGGTCTTTTGCATATTTTTTTGCCTGTGCAACAGTCAGCATAGTGTTTGGATCGTATTCTTCGCCAACAGATTCTGGTGAATCAATAACGGCAAACAAGCGTTTAACATAAATCGCGCCATTTTTACGGTCGATATTTGCGATGATATTAAATTCTTCGCCGTATTTGTGTTTTGCGATTTTTGCGATTGCTGCTTCCAGCGATTCGATAACGATTTCACGATCGATTTGTTTTTCCTGGGCCAGGGAATCAATTGCCAACAGCAAGTCCTGACGAGGCATAGATACAAAAGACATTTATCCACTCCTTTGCGTTTATTAGATGTCTTATTGAAAGAGCGGGGTTTTTCAACCCCGCCCTTAAAAATTATTTTAAGAACACTACTTATTATATATACGATTCGTTAAAACGCAAGTAAAAAACACGCATTATAAAATAATGTGGCGGATAAAATTTTTTTGATTTATAATCAGGTCACTATGATGAACTTTATAAAATCTTTGTTTATGCCGGCGGCAAATAAAACAACAGCCGGTGCGCTGGCGGCCAAATTTGGTCTGCAATTGCGCGGTGATGCAAATGCGCCTGTGCGTGGGGTTGCCCCAATTGCAGATGCGCGTGCAGGTCAATTGGCTTTTTATTCTACTGAACAGAACAGCAACGCGTTCAAAATTTTACCAATTTCTGTGTTGGAAAATACGCGCGCGACTGTCATTTTGGTTCAGCCGGAAATGGCAAAACATGCACCAGCGGGGGCGACACTGTTAATCACAGACAGTCCTCGTGGCAATATCGTAAAAATATTGGGCGAAATTTATCGCGAAAAACCACGTTTTGGTATCAGTAAACATGCGTTTATTGAACGCGGGGTTTTCTTTCGTAAAAAGCGTACAAACTATGTTGGACAATTTGTGACAATTGAACGTGGTGCTGCGATTGAACCTGGGGTTAAAATTTATCCTGGGGCGTTTATTGGTCGTGGTGTTGTCCTGGGACGTAATACGATTGTACAAAGTGGTGCGCATATTGAAAATGCAACTGTTGGGGCGGATTGTGTTATTAACGCAAATGCTGTTATTGGCAAAGATGGTTTCGGCTATACCCGCCAAGGTGGCAAGAACATATTTATCCCACATGTTGGCCGTGTTGTGATTGGTGAACGTGTGTCAGTTGGTGCAAACACTTGCATCGACCGTGGTGCAATGACAGACACAACAATTGGTGATGGTACAAAAATTGATAACCTGTGCCAGATTGCACACGGTGTTGTTGTTGGGAAAGAGTGTTTCTTGGCCAGTGGTGTTGGTCTGGCCGGCGGCGTTGTTATTGGTGACCGCGCATTACTGGGCGGACATGTTGGCGTTGCAAATGGCGTAAAGATTGGCAATGATGCGTCTGTTGGTGCAAACAGTGGTGTATTCCGTAATATTCCAGACGGCGAATCACACATGGGTTATCCGGCGGGACCTGGCACAGAATTTATGCGTCATTATGCATGGCTGCGTAAAAATTCAAAGAAATAATCAATTCACACAAAAATGATAGACAATAGAAATAAAAATATTATTTGTATTTATCCACCAAAACGCATTTTGCAAAAAATGCAAACTGATAATCAATTGTTAAAACCACAGACAAAAATTATAATTGAAAGTTGGATGTTGTCTAAACAAAAATAATAGGAAAGGAATATCGAATGTTTGATGCGAAAAAAATAGAAGCAATTATTCCACATCGCGGCGATATGCGTATGGTTGATGAAATTCGTGAATATTCTGATACCAGTGCGGTTGGTGTTAAATATGTGCGCGATAATGAATTTTGGTGTGCAGGTCATTTCCCTGGCAATCCAATTATGCCTGGTGTATTACAGGTCGAAGCATTGGCGCAAACAGCATGCTTTGTTGCTTTTAAACGGCTTAGTGATGCAGAGCGTGAAAATATGTTGGGCTATTTTACCACAATGGAAAAGATTAAGTTTTCACATATGGTACGCCCAGGGGACAAACTGGAATTACATGTTGAATTATTGTTAACGAAGATGAGTTTGTATAAATTCCACGGGATCGCAATGGTTGGCGGGAAAAAAGTTGCCGAAGCAACCTTTACTGCGGTTTTGCAAAAGACTGTTTAAAAAAATGCGGCAGATGCTGCATTTTTTATTTTGCATTTTGATTTTTATCGGTATAGTAAAAATGTCCGATATATAAAAAAAGGAAAGAAAAATGAAAAAGAATTTATTATCTGCACTGTTATTATCTGTATTACCATTGGCGTCGTATGCTGTAATGCCATACACAGGTTTATATCAGACGATTGATGATGAAACAAACAGTCCTAAATCAGTTGTTTATTTGTATGAATATATGGACGGCGATGATGTCGAATTAGCGGGGCGTATTGTTGCGTTATATAACGCAGACGGAACTATTTCAGAAACTTTATCAAATCCAACACGTATTGCAGACAAAGTAAAAGGCGCGCCAAAAATGGTTGGTTTGGATATTATCTGGAATATGGAATGGGAAGATGATGATAACAAGTATGAAGACGGTAAAATAATGGACCCAAAATCAGGCAAGATTTATTCCAGTGTTATTTGGCAGGAAACACCTGACGCATTACAGGTTCGTGGTAAAATTGGACCATTTGGTCGCACACAAACATGGCGTGTGTTGGATGCAGCTACATTGCCATCTGAACTGCAAAAATTAGAAGTGTCTGGTTGGCGTCCAATCATCAGAAAGTAAAAAAAAATGCGGATTTTTAAATCCGCATTTTTTTATCCGTTAATTTTTTCTATAAACGCATTATGGTTTTCCAGTTCGTCTGTCGGAACCTCGAATTTTCTGTATGGAAAATTTGCGCCTATTTTTGGATGTGCCAACATTGCTTCGTGTTGTTTAGCGATAATTTCTGAAACATCTGGTGCTGGTGCTGTGTTTTCCAATTCAATATAAACCTTGGCCAAAATTTCCGAGTCGATTAACGCCCCGTGTGCATCTGCACGTGCGGTTAATGAAATGCCGTACCACTTTGCCAATGCGTCCAAAGTATAACTTTTTGGACCAAAAACGCGATTGCGTGCAATAACAATAGAATCGATTTGTCTGTCGCGTGAAATTGGCGGCAGGTTTAATTTCCCCAATTCATGATTGATGAAAGGAAAGTCAAAGTCGATACCGTTGTGTGCAACAATCGGACTGTCACCAATAAATTCCAGAAACTTTGGTGCAACCTCACTCATCTTTGGTTTGTCTTCCAAAAAAGCGTTTGAAATTTTGTGAACCATATATGTGTCAGGTGGAATAATTTTACCTTCTGGATTAATATATGCGTGGAATGTGTTGTCTGTAATTTTTCCGTCCAGTATTTCAACAGCGCCGATTTCGATACATCTGTCGCCACGCAGATAGTCAAATCCTGTTGTTTCAATGTCAAAGCAAATTATTCGTTTCATCTTGTTTTTCCGGTTCTTGATAATAAAAGTTTGTTGTATTATAATAGATGCGTGAATTTAATGCTAGAAAATCTTAATCCAGAACAATTGACTGCAGTTGAAACCACAAATGGCCCGCTGTTGGTGCTGTCGGGTGCAGGCACAGGAAAAACGCGTGTGCTGACCACGCGAATTGCGTATATTTTAAATCAGCATCTGGCGCAGCCATGGCAGGTGTTGGCTCTGACTTTTACGAACAAGGCGGCAAATGAAATGAAAACGCGTCTGTCAGATTTGTCTGATGGCGCGTGGTATTCGTCTGATATATGGTGCGGAACTTTTCATTCGATTTGTTTGCGTATATTGCGTGCCAATGCGGCGCGTTGCGGTCTGCGCAGTGATTTTATTATCTATGGCGAAGATGAACAAAAAGCAGTTATAAAATCATTGTTGACTGCATCGACAAAAACGCCTGGTGATTATGTGGAAGAATTTTCTGCAATAAAAGACAAAGGTTTAATTGCACTGCAAAACCGGGACAAATTATTTAATGCATATAACGCGGAATTAATGCGATTAAACGCGGTTGATTTTGGTGATATTATATTAAAGGTTTTGGATTTGTTTGATAAAAATCCTGATGTTTTGTCGAGATATCAAAATCAGTTTAAATATATCTTGGTTGATGAGTTTCAAGATACTAATAACGCGCAAATGGAATTTTTGGGTATGTTAACGCGAGGCATAGATTCACCAAATATTTGTTGTGTTGGTGATGACGACCAATCGATTTATTCGTGGCGTGGCGCAGAAATAAAACATATTTTAAATTTTGATAAAACATATCCATCTGCCCGGATAATTCGCCTGGAAACGAATTACCGCAGTACAGCAAATATATTAGGTGCGGCGAATTCTCTTATTCGTCATAACACGGGTCGTTTGGGCAAAGATTTGCGTGTAGCAGACAGTGTGCATATTGGCGAACCTGTTTATGTTTTGACATTACCAACAGACAGGGACGAGGCGCGTATTATTACAGATGCGATTGTGCGTGATGATTCAAATGATTATTCTAAATTTTCTGTTCTTATTCGTGCAGGCAGCCTGTCACGTGTTTTCGAAGAAGAATTTGCTTCGCGTGGTTTGCCGTATAAATTAATTGGCGCGACCAAGTTTTATGACAGGATGGAAATTCGCGATGCGATTGCGTACTTGCGTTTATTGGTGTATCCATTTGATGATATTTCTTTCTTGCGCGTTATTGCAAAACCTCGTCGTGGTTTTGGGGATAAAGCGATTGAAAAATTGCGCGGATGTGGCGCAAATTTGATGGCAGGTCTTCGCAATGCTGATTTGGCACCAAAATTGCGTGCGGCAGCAAATGAATTTTTATCTGCGTTTGATTTTGATTGGGCGTCAATGCCTGCGCGTGATGCTGCGAAAAAATTATTAGACGCGTCTGGCTATATAAAAATGTGGCACGAATCCAAAGACGCAGATGCGCCAGACAGATTGCTGAACATTCGTGAATTAATTACCAGCGTTATTTCAAAGTACGATACCTTGCCAGAGTTTTTAGAACAGGCGGCCCTGATGATGACGGACGATAACGATGATGCATCGGTCGAAAATAATTGTGTTCGCATTATGACAATTCATGCTGCCAAAGGTTTGGAATTTGATACTGTGTTTTTGCCCGCCTGGGAAGAGGGAATATTCCCCAACGAAAAGTCAATATCCGAAGGCGCAGTGGAAGAAGAGCGTCGCTTGGCCTATGTTGCGATAACACGTGCGCGCCGCCGTTGCATAATATCAAATGCGATGTCGCGTGTGATTTTTGGTCAGCGCGCCTATAATTCGCCCAGTCGTTTTATTACAGAAATGGATAATAAATATATTGATTTTCAAGGCGGCGCGCCACGCGCATATCGACCAACAATTTCTGCGTCGTATAATCCTGCGCCAAAGCAAAAAAAACAGGCACAAATATCAATGGTTGGCAAATTGGTTTCACACGATGAATTGGGGGCGGGTGTTGTTATTGAAGAGAGTGGTGATATTTTAACCATTGCGTTTAAAACACGTGGTATAAAAAAAGTTGCGCGTAATTTTATAAAAACAATTGCATAAAAACGCTCGATTGGGCGTTTTTTATTGCAAGTTCTAACATATTTGTGTACGGTTATGTCTGTGCTTTGGATGTGTAGCTCAGCTGGTTAGAGCGCTTCGTTCACATCGAAGAGGTCGTTGGTTCGAGTCCAATCACATCCACCAAAAAAAACGCCCGTTCGGGCGATTTTTTTATTTGCCTGCAACACGTTCGCGAAATTCGGAACTGGGGCGGAAAGATGCCACGCGTCGTGCAGAAATAACTGCTGATGCGCCTGTCTTTGGATTGCGACCCATGCGTGCATTTTTTTCCAGAATTTTAAAAGTGCCCAATCCTGCGAATTTAACTTCTTCGCCATTGATTAACGATTCGCAAATTTCATCAAATACAACATCAACCAATTTGTATGCGTCAGCAGTTGTTAAACCAAAACGTTCGCGCAGTCTGTTTGCAAAATCATTTCTAGTTATTGTTGCCATTTCTTTTTGTCCCTTAGTTTTAAATCAGTGGTATTATACAAGCCGTATTTAAAAGTTGCAATATTATTTTGTTCAGAATAAAATACGCACAGTTGTCCCCATAGTTCAACAGGATAGAACAAGTTCCTCCTAAGAATTAGATGCAGGTTCAAGTCCTGCTGGGGATGCCAAAATCACAGGGTTTATTATGAAAAACAAAGCAGTTAAGATTGGAATTATTGCAACAATATTGCCACATATTTTTTGTTGTGGTCTGCCAATGTTGTTGGCGATTGTTGGATTGTTTGCGCCTGATGCTGCGCATTTTCATTTGTTGCCACATTGGATGGAACCGTGGTTGTTTATATTTTCCGGTGCGATGTTGGTGCTGTCGTGGTGTTTAGTTTTGCGCGATTGCGGTTGTGAATGTGAAAGTTGCAGTGGGGCAAAAAATCATAAAACAGCCAAGTTTTTTTTAAGCATTATCACAGTTGTTTTTGTTGTCAGTTTAATATTACATTTTGTATCGCATCATTAAAAAAAGTCCGCCGATTTGGCGGTTTTTTATACGAATTTTTCTGGTACCAGATTGCAAATCGATTTCCATATTCTGCGGAACACAGATGTATCAGGTGCGTGTTTGTGAACCTGTGGTTGTGTGTCGCCTGGGCGGCTGCCTGTCCAGATTGGGTTGTTATTTTCATCCAGTGTCACACGCCATGAAGTTTTTGTGTCGCGTATAATCATTTCTCGCAGTTTGTTTGCGAAATCTTCGCTTTCAAAGACTGCGACATTTTCTGTGTTGTAATACGCGCTGCGTGGGTCCAGATTAAAACTGCCAATCCAGGAAATAGCGTCATCAAACACCATTGTTTTGCTGTGCAGTACAGAAAAACTGGATTGTTTTCTCTCGCGGTCGTGTTCTTTGCCGCGCAGGTTTTCAGCAGATACCATAAACTCATAAACTTCTGCACCAGATTCTATAAGTTGCTTTCTATATTTCTCCCATTTTGCGTATACGGTCGGTGCGTTGGTGGATGCCAATGAATTAGTGACGATTGTCATATGTACGCCAGAATCTTCTTCGCGCAAAATGTGTTCCAGTCCGCCTTGTCCTGGCACGAAATAAGCGGCCGACATATAAACGGAATTTTCTGTTCTCTTCCACAGATGTTGCAATGCGCGTACAATGTTGCCGCGGTATTGTTCTTTTTCTTCCATGGACATATCGACTTTTTCAGGTGGGTCGGCCAAGAATTTTCCGCGCCCCCAGCTGAAATCCATTTTTTTGTTTTTAAATTCTTGCTGTGCCATATCGATAATGTTGTTATACAGTTTTATGTTTTCGGCACTGTTCTTTTCGATTTCTGCAAAAGATTTTTCTAATTTTTTTAACGCCTTTCTGGATTTTGCTTTTGGGAATACAGATGCAGGGATTGCTAAGTGATAGTCCCAGTATTCATTAAAGCTTTTTGTCGCGTCGCGTGTCATGTCGCCGATAAACAAAACATCAGTGTCGGAAAAATTCGACGCAGTTTCAGGATAGAAATAGTTGCTGCCAACATTGCGGCCGCCTGTGATATACGCGATGTTGTCGACGATAAATAATTTATTGTGCATGCGCGAATTCAGGCGATTAAAATCGGTCAAAAATTGTGGGTAATACAGCAGTTTAGAACGGTTTTGAACGGTGTTAAAAACCTTTACTTCGATGTTCGGGTGTTGGTTCAACAGCATAACATCAACGATGTCTGATTTTGTTCCGTAATCGTCCAGTAATATACGAACCTTGACCCCGCGGTCAGCGGCGTTTTTCAATTCGCCGATTAAAACTTTGGATGAAAAATCGTTGCTGTAAATATAGGTCTGCAAATCAATAGTTTTTGTTGCCATGCGTGCGAACGCAGAACGAATAACAAATGCGGACAATCCGTCTTCGATAAGTGTTGCGCCCGACATACGGCGTCCAGCGGTCAATTCATCAGCATAGCATTGTGCAATGGGTGTTGTGTATGGGTCGTAGTTAAAGTCCAGATTAGTAATTTTTGGCTGGTATTCTTTTAATCGTATATCGTGCACGGTTGTTGGCACTGTTGTACAGCCCATCAAAGGCAATGCAAAAATCCATGCAGCAACTTTCTTAAATACGGACAATTTTTCTTTCCTTATCGCTTTTTGAACACGATTATAAAAAAAAGATGTTGGGTCTGCAACAAAAAATCATTATATTTTTTAATGAATTAGGAAAGGTTTCGTAAATACTGATTGCGGGTATATTTTTCGTTTGCAGAAAAGTGACGGTTATGATAAAATAAAACCTAAGAGAAGGGAAGAATTTGCTATGAAAAGACTGATTGCTGTATTAAGTGGATTGTTGGTATTGCCCGCATTTGCTGAGGTTGCGCCAATTTCGTACGACGAAATTGTCGAATATTCCGAAACGGAAATGGTTGAACCTGATGCTGCGGAAACCGCCGCAGAAGAGGTTAAGGTTATCACACCTGTTGCACAACCGTCCAAGGCCAGTCCACGTGGAACCGCGTCTTCGCGTGCCGCGTCACGCGCAGTGCCCAGCACAACAAAATCTGTAAATTCGCGCAGTGTTTCGGCGCGTTCGACTGCTTCTTCCCGTAATGCAACCCAGGCACGCACAGGTACAAATACCGCGGTCCGTAATGCTGTGTCATCACGCGGAACAACTTCGCGTGTTGCTGCGCGCCCATCGCGTAATGCCACAACGGCGGCAACGGGCGTCACATCGCGTCGTGCGGTGGATACAAATCAAACTGTTGCGGCCCGTGCTGGTTCGTTGACCCAGACGGATACTGTTAATACACCATTATATACGGGGCGTGTTGGTATGCGTACTTCGGCCAATATTCAGTCGCGTATGCGCAGTTCCAGTGCAATTGGGTTGACCGGCGTGTCTGCTGCGACCGATAATGCGTTGTCAGAATTGACGGATATTGATGAATTGGCGCAAAACACCGCATATTGCAAGGCGCAATATACATCATGTATGGATAATTTCTGTAATGTTTTGGATGATAATCAGGGGCGTTGCAGTTGTTCAAAAAATTTAAAAAATTATGCCAAAACAGAAGAGGCTTTGAAACAAGCGACCGTCGCATTAGAAGAAGTCGCCCAGCAAATTCGCTATATTGGTCTAAGCGCGGATCAAATTGAAACCCTGTTCTCCGAGACCGAGGCTGAAATCGCTTTATCTGATTCTAAAAACAATGATGATTCAGATATTACTAATCAGTTGGCAAAAATTAAAAAGATAATTATTGAAATCGAACCGGGCAGCGCCAGTACAACAAGCACGGGTATAAATATTGATTTGAACGGTCTGTTGGATTTTGGTGATTTGACAAGTGGTTTTGATATCAGTTCTTTAAACCTGTTTGGGACAACGAACAAGAACGACAGTATCAGCAATCAACGTGGTGAACAGTTGTATAAAACAGCGGCGGCGCGTTGTAAAACAGCTGTTTTGGATACATGTGCATCCCAGGGGGTTGATACATCAATCATAACAAATTCGTATGACTTGGAAATCGATAAACAGTGTATCGTTTATGAACGCAGCCTGACCGAGGCAAACGAAACAATGAGCAGCACTGTCCGCAATGCCAAGGTTGTATTGCAAAATGCGCGTTTAATGGTTGCACAACAGAAAAACGCATATACTTTGCGCGAATGTGTCGAACAGCTGGATGTATGTATGCGTGAAGACTTTGTTTGTGGCGACGATTATGAAAATTGTTTGGATCCAACCGGTCGTTATATCGCGGGTGGTAAAATCGTATTGGGTTCAACACCGGGTCAGTCGACTGTGTCAGACGCGCCAGAAAACACATTGTATGCCACTTGGAATTATAAGCAAGAGGATTCCAACAATGATACATACACATGGGGTTCAGATGGTACATTGGGCGCGTATATTGATGCATATATGACGGACGAGGACGAACCTCTAAAAAAAGATTTGGAATATATGGCAAATTATCTGCGGTCTAAAATCGGCTATATCGATGACTCCGGCAAAGCGATTGGTTTGTGTTCTGGTGTATTGAATCAGTGCCAGGATTATACATATTCTAATCCTAAAGGAAACAACAAAGATAAGAAGTATAACCCAGATAATCAGGTTATTCGCAACTATCTGGAACGCACATTGGTTCAGGTAAAAGCGGCCCAAGATACATTGGTCGAAGAATATGCCGAAGATTGTATTACCCAGGAAGTATCAACATGCTTGAACCAAAACGATTATGACGAAACACACAGCAAAACTGCACTGCTTGCATGCAAACAACAGATTACAACCTGTATGTCTGTAAATGGCGTGGAACCAGGTGAAGATGGTGGTTTTTCGGATGAAAAGATGGAAGATTGGGTGTTAAGCATTACTGGTGAAACGGACGTCGCGGTATCGGATTATCGTTATACACAAAACTGTATGAATTCTAATGGCACAGTTGACAAGGATTCAAATGGTAAATTAACTTGTGACTGCGGCGAAGGTGTGGAAGTGTCTGATGATGGCACCTGTGTTAGCTCTAACTGATATAACCCGCCAATCGGCGGGTTTTTTGTAGCAGGATTTTTTATTAAAGAATCTATCCCAAATTACAACTACATAAATACTAAAAATAATTCATTTACTAACCACTAACTACTAACACTAACCGCTTGCCCCGGCGTAGTGCAGCGAAGACAGATAGCTGCCTGATATAAAAAAACCGCAGGAAACTGCGGTAAATACTGGCGGGATTGACGGGGCTCGAACCCGCGACCTTCTGCGTGACAGGACTAGGATAGCGAGTTTGATTAATTTTGAAAGTCGTTGAACTATTTTGTTCTATTCCACAGCCACCTTGACTTACAGCGTTTTTTAATTATGTCGTGTTTTGAAATGGTTTGCGTGAATTTTATTTCACGTGGTGACTAATTGGTGACTTTTTCAAAGGGATATAACATGAAAATTAAGATAACGACTTCGACAATCAAAAACCTAAAGTATACAGGTCAAAGTGAACGCGTATGGGATAGCGAGCTCAAAGGTTTTGGGATACGTATCCAAAAAGATTGTTTTTCATTTTTTATTAAGTATCGCAATCATCATAACAAGCAGTGCTATTATTCTCTGGGGAGGCTGGGAGTGCTGACAGCGGATGAGGCTAGAAAACTAGCAAAAGAAAAGCTTGCTGGTATTTGTTTAAATAAAGACCCAGCTCAAGAACGTGCAGACGACAAAAAAGTCATGACAGTTGCAGAATTGTGCGATTGGTATATGGACAAAGGGATTGGGCATAAAAAGCCAAAAACAATACAGGATAATGCCAGCACAATTAAAAATCATATAAAACCTTTGATTGGCAACATGCCGATTAAGTCCGTTAATTGCGGTGTATTAGAGGACTTGTTGACCGATATAAAGGTTGGTCAGAAAACTAAATCCAAAACCAAAAGTCTTAAACCTCGTGGTGTAAGCGTTGTTCGTGGTGGTACTTATGCAGCTAAAAAAGCAATAGAACTGCTTAGTGCCATGTTTAACTTTGCTATGCGCTATGATAAGCTGGATAAAAACCCAGCGCAGTGCGTAAAAAAGCCCAAAGACAATGTTCGTGAGATATTTCTTAGTTACGAGGAATTGCCAGATTTTGGCAAATTATTATCAAATGAACATGTTGTTGCGGTCTATGGTGTATGGGTGAATGTGATTAAATTATTGCTCTTAACAGGGTGCAGAAAGACAGAAATCCAAAGTTTGAAATGGGAATATATAAACTTTGATGAACAGTACTTTGATTTTCCAGATACTAAAACAGGTGCTCAAAAGCGAGTTTTTGGTCGTGGTGCGCTGACATTATTACAGGAATTGTATAAATATCGTGACCCGAACAGTCCTTTTGTATTTCCAGCAACACGTGATTCCAAAGACGGACATCTAACTGCTGCTTATAAAATGTTGGGTGTTATAATGAATACTCGTGATAAAAACAACAGGTTAATATTTTCTAAACCGGGGCTAGCGATACACTCGCTACGACATACATTTGCCAGTATTGGTGAATACCTGGGAATAAGTCCCCTGATTATTGGTGGTCTGTTGGGGCATAGCAAAGGACATATTGGTATTACAGGGCATTATATACATACCGTAGATAAGTCCTTGCGTGATGCCGCAGATAGTATATCATTAGAGATAATGACAAACCTTGTATCAAAGGTCGAGCGCAATGGCATTACAAAATCATACAAAAACAGCACCTGATTCTTTGAAGCAAAAAATCAAAGTGCCAGATTTTACTAATAATGAACAAGACAAACAGGCATGGATAGAAACAGAGAAACAAAAAAAATTTCAGGATTTGCAAAATTGGGTTGGATGTTCATATGCAGACAACCCAATGATGTTTATAGAGGAATTGGTCGACATTCTCGGGTTGTCGGGGTTTAAATTAGCTCCACGCAAAAAATGGCAGGGTGAAGACGGTATCTTATTGTATTTACGGGCCTATAAAGCAAAATGTCATTTAAGAGAAAAATATCAAAATGATTTTATTGCAGATGAAAAAGCTATAAGAGAAATAAAAGATGCTTATCCTGAGTACAGGGGAATAAGTGTTGAATCTCTTCTGGCCCGATATCATGATAAAGAAAATAAAAACTCTCATTCGATACGAGAGGTTATAGAATACTTAAATTCTGAAAAAACAACAGAAAAAGATAAAATATTCTTTATCGAGAGCTTAGAAAAAGCACTAGAGCACATAGCTAAAATATAGCTAACTTATTAATTTTACAAAATACATTTCAGGTGCACCAAAAATGTGCGATTAAATTAATGCTAACGGCAAATTTGCTTCCTATGCTTTGAGTGAATTCAAAAGAAATATTTACTAAACAAAAAGGAGCAATTATGCCTTTTGATACAAACAAAACATACTGGACGGTGCACGAGGTTGCCGATTATGCCAGTCAGGTTATGGGGCTACACACAACTGTTAGTAGTCTGCGTACCTTGATTACCCGTGGCGGTGGCCCAAAGTACCATAAATTTGGACGCATGGTCCGATATACACGTGAGGCGGTGGATGAATGGCTTGCCAGTCGATTATCCCCAGAAAAATCCAACAGTTTAGACAAAGGGGGCAACAATGTCTGATATCAGCTTGTTATACAATGCCTTGTCTGAACATGGTATCCCAAATCCAAATACAATAGCATCCAATAGCGGTTTTATTCGTTGGGGTAAAAACAATCGCTATTGGGCAATAGAATTGAACGATAACGGCTATGCGTTTGGTGACTGGACAATACCCAAAGATTACCACTGTGTATTTGACGGAAAATCAACCAACCTATCGTGGCCTGAGCGGCGTGCCGTTATGGAAAAACTGCAAGAGCAACACAAAAAAGAACGGCAACTTGTTCAAGAACGCAAGCAAAAACTAAGTGAGCTTGCTACAAAGTTGTGTATCGGACATGGCAATACACCTGTGGAACATCCGTATTTAATAAAAAAACAAATATCTTGTCCTGCTGACGTGACATACGACCACAGAATAAAAGCTTTGTTAATACCCATGTATGACATACATGGCAAAATATGGAGTGTTCAAACAATTTTTAATGACGGCACAAAACGTTTCATGGCCGGTGCCCGCAAAAAAGGATGTCTGTATCCGTTCGGCGACATATCCAGCGCAAACAAAATACTTGTATGCGAGGGCTTTGCCACTGGCGCCTCTATATTTGAGGCTACCGGCATACCGACATTTACGGCATTTGATGCCGGAAATCTTAGCTATGTTGTACACGACACAATAGCAACATATCCGAACAAAGAAATCATTATCGCAGCCGATAATGACTGGGAAAGCCAGCGCAACACCGGATATGAAATCGCAAAAAAGGTGGCTATGGATTATCACATACGTGCAATCGTGCCACAAAATCTAAAAACAGGGATGAGTGACTGGAACGACTTGTTTTGTCACTACGGTCCAAACGAAATAATAAACCAATTCAAGAAAGGAGATGTTTTATGACAGAAACAACAAATAAAATAAACAACGTGCCAGCTGTAATAAACTCAAAATTCCAAGTTTATACAATGGGTGAATTTATGGATAAAAAGCTGAAGCCATTGACGTATTTAATTGACCCTTTGGTTCCTGAATGCGGTGTTAGTCTGCTATATGCAGAGCGTGGTGCCGGTAAAACTTTTATGGCTCTATCTCTTGCTTGTGCAGCAGCATCTGGATTTGATTTTTTAAATTTCAAAGTTGCGGCCCCGTGTAAAGTCTTGTATATAGACGGCGAAATGGATGCACGCGAAATTCAAAATCGTCTATCTCTACTGGAAAAAGGCTTTGTAGAAGAGGGAAAGATTGTTAATCGTGAAAATTTGCGTTTGTTTTTATGCGGTATGCAAAATGGCGTACAAATGCCAAATTTAGCCAGTCCAGAACAACAGCTTTCTTTAGAATATGAAATTGCAGATGCTCAACTTATCATTATAGATAATATTTCTTGTTTATATGATTCAGGTGGCAAAGAAAACGAACATAATACCTGGACTCAATATAATATGTGGTCTATATCTCAGCGTGGTAAAGGTCGTGCAATTTTATGGTGTCATCATTGTGGCAAAGATAAAAATCGTGGACCGCGTGGCTCTTCGTCTATAGAAAACATATTGAACTATTCTATGGCATTAAGTGTGCCCGAAGAACATACAGCTGACCAGGGCTTGTGTGTCACAGTATCTTACACAAAGAGTCGTGGAAAAGGGGATGAAAGCGTTAAAGATTTTTGTGCTAAGCTAGTGTCCCCGGCGGATAAGTCCTGCCTGCGCTGGGTTATGTCTGACACAAATCGACAAACCCAGACAAAACAAGTCCAAAAACTCAAAGATGATGGCTTGACACTAAAACAGATATCTAAAATGCTTGGTGTATCCAAATCAACGGCCCATCGCATGACAAAAGAAAATGCCTAAATACATATTGTCCCACCGTTTCACTATTTAGTAGTGGGACGCTGGGACAGATAAATAAAAATTTGACATGTGATACAAAGGCTCTAAAATAACTTTCTCAACAATCTAGAATATGATATAATTATAAAAAATGACCAAAACGGAAATTTTAACCCTTTTTGTACAAGTGCTTGTCAAAGCAGCGGCCGATGCTGGCTTTGCTATGCGCCGCATAATTCTGATAAAATATTTGTATTTGCTTGATGTGTATATTGCCCAGGAAAGCGGGGATAAATTTTCTGATTTTAATTGGATTTTCTATAAATTTGGTCCATTTGATAATAAAGCCAATGAGTTTATAGATAGTTTGATAGAGCAAAAACTGATTCTCACAGAAAAATATGACTCCAAATATGAAACGGATTTTACACTGATAAAACCTATTGAAAACTCTC
Source organism: uncultured Alphaproteobacteria bacterium (assembly GCA_904502095.1). Lineage (GTDB taxonomy): Bacteria > Pseudomonadota > Alphaproteobacteria > Rs-D84 > Rs-D84 > Enterousia. The sequence continues at coordinate 5,026 of CAJGDG010000014.1, read as the reverse complement.
CAAGAACAATAGATATTTGGAGGGCTCTTGGTAATTACAAACAAAGTCTATCCAGAATTTTTAAGCATGATTTGTTGCGTTTCATGGATGATACATATTCCCTGTTGTATTACATATATTTTGAAACAGAGCCTATGAAAAATGTTCAAATGAATCAGGTGCTGAAATTTGCAAATCTACAAAAAGACCTTTATGGGGTTCGGCCGTATGAAGAAGTTGGAACCATATCAAAAACAAAGATTAATAAAATCAAAGAAAAACTCCGTAAAAACAGGAATCAGATTGTTCACAAACAAATCGTTTTCCCGAAATATGATGACTCGTTATTAGATGAATTTGATACCGAGTTTTTTGCTGGTAATGAAATTGAAGACTTTAAATGTCGGGCAGATATAAAATGAATTGGTGGGATTGTATAGATGATATGTATGTTAATCGCTCAAATGTAAATATTGAGGTTGGCGACATTGTTTTATGTCCAACAATATGTTGGGATATGCGCAGAAAAATATTAAATGTATCACGTGCCACGACTGGTCAGGAAACGCATCAATTAATAAATATAAGCATTGAGGACTATGATAAAGCAAATCACTATAGGGGAGAGGCAAAAACATTGCCTATATATAATTTAGGATTAAAAAAAACAGAAGAATTTGTTTTAGACAGAACAAAAATGCGTCCGTGTGTTGTCTTGAAATGTGACGCTGAAAAAATTCCTCAGAATGGGGAGTACGATAATGCTGTTCAACTATTAAATCAATCTATGCTCACTCTATTACCCATATATGGTTTTGAAAAAGCACCCGAGATTACAAAGTATAATCCAAAAACAATACATAGAATAAAATGGTTGCAATACGATAAGTTGTTTTTTATGCCGAAAAGTCAGGGTTTAGCAATTACAAAAGATAGCTTTGCAAGACTTGATATGATTTTTCAAATTCCAGCCAGACATATTTGTACAAGAACAAACACCAAACTTGGTTCGGTTTTTCTAAATCTATTACAATTATACGTATTAAATTATCTTGGTTTTGGTTATACAGAAGAAGAGTATAAAGATGTATCAGAAATTATATCTTTAGCTCATGAGTGTTTTCAAGAAATTGACGCATAAAATAATAATTTGCAATCTGTAATATTTTTTCCTAACATAAAATTGTCACGCAGAGATGCGTGTCAGGACTGTAGTAAGTCTTGCTTAAATCCGGCGCTTGTTGTGTCGTTAAATCCCCGCTTGGTCGGGGAGCTGGTGGTATATAAAATACGGGCAACCGAAAAATCACCAGAGTCACATGATTTAAGCTGATTTACTAACTCCCTGACCGTCATGCTCTCATGGCGGTTGTTTTGTTATAAAAGGAGTAAAAATGCAAAAAATTTTAGTGTTATGCTTAGGAGTGGGGATGTTTTTTGGAAATGCTGACGCTGCGTATACGCGTGGATATGTTCGCAGCAATGGCACATACGTATCTGGGTATTATCGTACCAATCCAGATTCAACCAGAATCAACAATTATTCAACCCGTGGTAATGTTAACCCTTTCACAGGAAAGGCAGGAACTAAACCGTTAAACAAATACGGGTATTAAAAGGGGCTTATAATGAAAAATATTTTGCTGTTAGTTTTTATATTTAGTTGTCTCTTTATGCCAATTTTATCCCATTCAGAAACAATAGACCAGTATTGGGGTACAATAACAGAAAAACAATTAATAATAGATATAAAAAACGGCGAATTATTAAATTATAAAACAAATCCTTATATTAGTGATGCAATCGTGTTTGCTGCAAAAAACACACAAAATCCAAACATTCTGAATATTCTTGTTAATGCTGGAGAGAACATAAATACAACGAAAAAAGGATTAACACCTTTAATTACGGCTAGTGCTTTCAATCACAACCCAAATATTATTAATACTTTAATAAAATTGGGGGCAAATGTTAATTATAAAACACCCGAAGGAATAACCGCTTTATATACGGCATGTTCAGAAAAAAATATAAACGCAGTTACAATTTTATTAAATTATACAAAAAAATTAAATTTTGCAGAACAAAGCGCCTGTTCTGAAATGTTTTTTGGTGGAATAAATAATACTTATGTAATTGAAATAGCTCATAATGATGAATTTTTTATAATAAATGGCGAAAAGTTTTCAGCCCAAACATATTGTTTTGCAAGTGATGGATTTGACCAGGGAGATTACGTTGTGTTTTTAGATGGCTCGCCTCTGGGGGCGTGTGCAACAGCGACCATTGCCAATCCATTAACAGGTGAAACATGCGAATTATGGTGTGAATAAAAAGGTGAGAATATGAAAAAGTCGATTCTATATATAATACTATGTTGTTTAACTGTCGGTTTAATGGTAAGTATTTTTTTGCAAAGTAAAATGGGTGATTATATTAGTCGGCATATTAAAAATTATCATGCGGGACATATTATTTCCATAGAACTTAATCCGAATATGCCAGGCAGAGCCAGAGTGTACGATGCTGAAGATTTTCGGGCTGGAGCATTCGATGCATGTTCTGTAGTTCAAAAGTACTATGGAGAAGATTTGTGCTCACAAGCTGGTTATTGGGGGGTATTAGGTCCAAGAATAACTATTGAACAGGCGGCATCCGCTTTTGATGACCTGTTTGGTCCAATTCAATAACGCAATAAAAAAGGAGAAAAAGATGCATAAGAATATTTTATCTGTATTGACGTTAGGGATTGTGGTGTTATTGACGGGGTGTAATAATAGTAAAGAATATCCAGAAAACACAATAAACCCAGAAATACAACAAATTTTATCAGAACACTTAAGTGTTGCTGCTGATAAATATCAAACAAAATCAGTTGTTGGCATAATTATGGAGACCAATACAGGCAATATAATCGCTCAGGTAAATCCAGATGCCGCATTAGATTTATATGAATTCGGCTCAATCTTTAAAATATTTAATACGGCCATGGCATTAGAAAATGGCTTGGCAGACAAAAAGTACACCGTTAATGAACCTTATGACATTCGGGACAAAAATGGCAATCTGATACTAAAAATACAAGATGTACCAAGCTTTAAAGCACCAGCGCCACAAATATCTGCCTCAGACATTATGAAACATTCTTGTAATGTGGGCAGTGCGCAAATTGCACTGGATTTACCTGAGGGGGCGCAACAAGAGTTTTTTGAACGTGTTCATTTTGACAGAAAATTAGACTTGGACTTTGGTACAACACGTTATCCAATTTTGTCAGAAAAATGGAGTGTTGCAAATCGTGCAAAAGCATCCTTTGGTGACGGTCTTTTTGTTTCCCCAGTGCACTTGATTGCGGCGGTCAATGCGATGGCAAATGATGGAATTTATGTCTATCCAAAAACAAACACAAGTACGGAAACACCAAAAAGCGAACGGGTTATTAGTAAATCTGTTTCTAAGCAAATACGCGAAATCATGCGCCAGGTAGTAGAAGAAACTAGTGGTAAAAAAGCAAAAATAGATGGTGTTGAAATTGGTGGCAAAACAGGAACTATTGAAAAACGACAAAGTGATGGTACATTCCGCAGGAATCAGGTTTTAACTTCGTTTGTCGCGGTCTTTCCTGCAGATAAACCACAATATACAATGTTAATTGTTTTTGATGAACCCAGTGCAATCGATGTTTCTTTTGGTTGGAAAACCGCTGCATGGAATGTGGTGCCGGTTAGTGGAGAGATATTAAAGGACATTGTGCCAATTTTAATAAAATAAATATTAGGGTGCATTTATACACCACAAACGCATGTTGTGATAGGCAATGTGCGTTTTTTATTTGTGTTTTTATGTATATGTACGAATTTCTTATAAAAATCGCGTGCTGGTTGTAAATTATTAATAATAAAAATGCGTTTTTGTGCCATTTAATAAATTGTATTTACTTGATAATTGTGCTTTTGTGTGCTATATGTAAGTATATAAGATATGTGGGGGTATGATGTCTGATATTGGGTATATAAAGCGATATGCGAAATGTGAATTAAATGATTGGTTGTTTGACCTATATTATGAACGCGAACGCAAAACAAATGGTGTGGCTCAGTTTACTTTGCAACGGGCCAGAAATCAAACCGCATGGCATCTGGGTTTTGCTGATTGGGGGCATTTGTGCAAAACATCTGATACCCGGTTGCGTTTTTCTAAGTTATTTTTAAAACATTACTGGATTGGCAAAAACGGCATTTGTTCAACATGTACGCATGATTATGAAGAATCCAGAAAATATATCACCAGAAACTATGCTTATATCCATGAGTTGGCAACATATCTAAAAGCGCATATAAAACCCACTAAATCGATAAATATGCGCCGTTCTGGCACAGATATTTATTCCACAGTAAAATCATCCATTGTTAATGACAGTGCGTTTATAGGCGCAGATAAAATCACATACGGATGTTTTATAATTGCGGCTATGCTGGCGGGATTTAAACATTGTAGAAACCGTAAAACAGGCGATATCTATTTCAATATGTCTGCAACAGATATAAAGACAATAAACCAGACGTGTGACTTATGCACAGATATATACTCTGACTTGCCTCGATTTTTTTCATAGCGCGATTTTTTCTGCGCGCATTCAAAAGTGGGTCGGCACCCATATCCAAAAATTCAAAGCTTTAACTACCCACCCCCTTGGTCCGGCGTTTAAATCGGGTGTTTTTAATCGATGTGTGGCCGGTCTGTGTCCGCCGGTACTCAGTAGTAATCCATACAATAAATGGCGGATTTCTGCTGTTTTTATAATATTGTCCTTGTGTTTTTATGATTTTTTGATACAGTATTTACATAAAACATGTCATACATGAGAAAAACTTTTTAGCGTGGTGACTATTTGGTGACTTTTTTAAAACTTGGTTGATGCCGCCATAAAATAAACAAAAGAAAAACCGCAGAAAACTGCGGTAAATACTGGCGGGATTGACGGGGCTCGAACCCGCGACCTTCTGCGTGACAGGCAGACGCTCTAACCAGCTGAGCTACAACCCCT
>CAJGDG010000013.1 GCA_904502095.1 uncultured Alphaproteobacteria bacterium | reverse complement strand
TCTGAAAACGACAATGGTGGTTCCGTTGAATCACAGGTTGCAGTTTTGACAGAACGTATTCGCAATTTGACAGAACATATGAAGGCTAACCACAAAGACAATCATTCCAAACGCGGTTTGTTGTTGATGGTTAATCGTCGTAAAAAATTGTTGGCCTATATCAAAAAACGTAATCCAGAAGATTACGAAGCTTTGATTAAAAAATTGGGTCTGCGTAAATAAAAAAACCGGCGTTTGCCGGTTTTTTACATTTCTTCTAATATATATTTTAATTCCATCATATCGTCTGGCATTTTTGCTTTGAATTTCATCATATTGTTTGTGATAGGATGTTTGAATTCCAAAACTTCGGCGTGCAACATCTGACCGTCGTGTGATTTCAGGAAATCTAATAAATCAGCATCTTTTACGCTGCCCAGTTTTGCGCTGCCACGACCGTACAATGGGTCGCATAATACAGGAAATCCATGCGCGGACAAATGAACACGAATTTGATGGGTGCGTCCTGTAAACAGTTTGCAACGCATTTGTGAAACACCTGCGTGCGACCATGCGTTCATAACAGTTGCTTCTGTATGCGCTGGTTTCCCGCCTGATTTTACCATAGTCATTTTTTGACGGTTTCGTGAAGAGCGTGCGATATTTCCGGTTATGTCTGCTTCTTCCCAGTTCGGTATTCCCCAAACAAAAGCGATATATTTTCGTGTTAAATCGTGTTCTGAAAATGTTTTTACCAGCTCACGAAATGCCGCGTCAGATTTTGCGAACACCATAACACCGCTGGTATCTTTGTCCAGTCTGTGAACAACCCCTGGGCGCACTTCGCCGCCCAGTGTGGATAAATGTGTGTGTGCCAATATGTTTTGAACCAATGTGCCTGTTTTGTTTCCCGCAGAAGGATACATAACAACGCCGCGTGGTTTGTTTACAACGATAATATCATCGTCTTCGAATAATATGTCCAAATTAAAATCAGTGGAAATATTCTCTGTTGCGATATCTGTCTGGACAGCGGGTATTTCGACAACAAACTCATCGCCAACGCGAATTTTTTCAGACATCTTGACTGCGCGACCGTCTTTGCGCGTTATATTAAATTTTTGGATTTCGCTGCGCGAAAAATCAGGCATTTGTGCAGATAAATATTTGTCTGTACGAACAATGTTGTCTGTATCTATAACTTTAAATTCGCGAATTTCTGTCATAAAAAATCCTATTTGTATTCGTCCCAATCAGGCCCAACTGTACAATCAGATAATTCAATTGTCAATTCACGCCCGTGTGCGGACACAGGACAGGTCAATATTCCTGTTGTAGTTGCTTCGTCCGCGTCGCGCAAAGCGTTTCTGTATGCAAATTTAATTTCTGTTGGCGCAGCAACACACGCTATACGCAGGTGTTCGTGATTTTCGCCGTTTGGTCCAACCCAAACACGCACCCAACTGCCCAAACCATAGCATGGGAATCCGTCCAAATAATACAATACCAATCCGCGCCCAACCAACTTTTTGTCAGGCACAAATGTCCCGCGATATTCATTTAAAGTCAATCCTGTCACTGCCTGCCAATCAGTACTGGTGGAAAAAATACTTACCCTGGGGGTTGGGGCATCCGTTGCGTTTGCAGATGATATGATTGAAAATAAAAGCGCTGCAATTAATTTTTTCATTTTTTATTATCCTGGGGTGCATCAAAGTTTAATAAATGTGCAGATATTTTTTTTACACCATTTGGCTGTTGGGCTAATACATGACTGAATTTAACAGATGTGCCCGCGTCCAGTAATGTTGCAGATGGCATAAATTTTTGTTTTGCCAATATGTTGCCTTTGTTGTCTGTTGATACAATCAACAAATCTGGCACGCCATATATGTTGTCAGATACATTTGAAACGGTGCCGTTTACAATTACACGTACAACCCCGTTTTCATCTGTTGTTGTAGAAACCTCAGAAACAGTTGCGATTAAAGGGCCCTGGTTTGCTTTTTTAATTTGGTGATGGGTAATGACTGCGATTGTGAAAATAATTGCAGACATCAAAGCGCACAATGACGCAAAGAACATCAGCCACGCGTTTTTGCGTGGTGTCACGGCAGCGTTCCATTCATGCCCGCATATTGCACATTTGACAGGCGCATTTGGTGCTTCGTCCAAATTGTATTCTGTTTTACAAAAATCGCATTTAATTTTCATATCTTTACCTATACCACAAATTATTGTAATTGCAATCGTTGATATTTTGCGCGTACGCGGGTTTGTATTTCACTGATTGCGTTCATAAAGTCTGCTACGGTTGCATTTTTATTTGCGGAAACAGTTCCAAATATTTGACCTGTTTCTGTTGTTTTGTCATTTTCGGATATATATGCCAAAGTTGCCATACGATTTAATTCAACAAAATAAGCATCTGCAAAGTTTGCAGATTTTGAATCGGCATCCCAAAAGAATTCGGGGTTAACGGAATCTTCTATTCTGTTTCTGACGACCAGTTTAGGTGTAATAGAACCTGCGTATCCAACTGTTGCGTATATTGCTTCTATGCGTCCCGCTGTCATATCCAGCGATTGATTGATTTTAAGTGTTGCATAGTTCTCTTTGCCTTCAACAGACAGTCCTCCCAGTGTCATATTTGTTGCCCATAGGTTTTCTGCGTTCAAAGACGACAATTTTCCTGTGTCTGCCAATGAAAATTCGCCCAAGACTTCCATATCTTTTGAATCCGATGACAGTCGGCCAGACACAACCCCATAAGAACTGTTAAAGACATTGCTTAGTGTTGTGCGATTTTGAAAGATTAAATCACGTGCAGCAATTTCCTGTGCGTTCAGATATTCTGAAAAATCTGCAAAGTTTGCGTCAATTCGCATCAGATTTTTTATATCGTGTCCCCCTAAATTTAGTGCGGACATCATTTTTTCATCGTCTGGATTATCAGAAGGGACGCGCCATAAATATAACGCGTTGTCACGATTTATATTTGTTGTTTCGACAATAGCATTTTTAAGATTTGTGCCCAAATCAATTGTGTCTGTATGCCACGCGCCAAATGTTCCGAACGCGTGTGTGCCGTCAATAAAACCCATAGAGCCACCGGACAGCCCAACAATTTCGCGTGTTCGTATTGGTGATATGTCGTCAGATGCACGCACAATAACACCCTGTAATGTTGCGCCACCTTCGGAATCAGGCGTTTTTAGAATTCGTAATTGATATTTTTTCGCGTCTTGTTCCAGTGTGCCGTCAGGCAAGCCATATTGCGCTAAATCTTTTATGTCTACACGGGTTATATTTCTGCCAACGGTTTTCAGCAGTTCTTCGCGATTGGCAACAATATGCTTTTCCAAGGCGGATTGAATCAGTTGCATCTTTTTTGTTATTTCAATATTTTCTGCGCGTTGAACCGCCTTTTGGTGATATTGAAAAACAAATGGTATTACAACCGCAGCCAACGCCACGCTAAGCAGTAATTCCATCAGCATACTGCCGCAAGATTGGTTTCTGTTATAAAAATTGCGTTTTGTTATTTTCATTGTATTGCCGTTGTAGGTGTTGCGTGCCATCCAGATTTAATCAGTTTGTTAAATTCGTTTTTTATCGGTGCGTTAGGGATTTTTCCGCGTTTTAAATTAAAATCAGAAAATTGTGGTGGTTTTGCAGAAGGAAAAGTCCAATTTCCGATTTTTAATGGCGCATTGGTTGACATCAGCAGTTCCCCAGAAATTGTTAAGCCAAAATTTTCATAAAACACAATTTCTTCGGTTAAAATGAAAGGCGTAAAAACAGTGTTTGCGGTGATTCCTGTAAAGTCGCTGATTGTGCGTGCGGAATCAGATTTCAGATACAGGTTATTTCCAATTTTAACAGAATCTGATATTTGCGCTTTGTCAATGATAACGCGTCCTTGGGTTGTGAATCCTGCGCCGTTTAAATTGTCAGCATATATGTTTTTAAAACCGTACATATCATCAGAAATTCTTAAATTAGAAAAAGTTATATCTTGGCCATCCAGATTGGCGCCCGATGAAAAATATATTGTTTGTGCGTTTAAAGTATCTGTTGTGACAAAGGTTGCGTTGGCTTTATTTGTGTCTATTGTTTCGGCGATTATATTTGCTGTGCCATGAATGTGATGATTTGCCATATTTAAATCGCGCATCATTACATTCAGTTCGTCTTCGCCAGATGTTGTGCGATGTAAAAACTTAGATGTATCTTCCCCAGAAATGTCCCGTGAAATGCGGTATATTAAATCGCCTGATTTAAAATCTGGGGCGGCTACGGCCCATGTGTTGCCGTATGCGATGCCGTCGTCCCCAACCACAGCAGCATCGCCGCCGATATGTCGTGCTATTTTGTTTGTGTATAAAATGTTTTCGCCGGGTCTGAATGCCAAATAAACATCAGTGATTGTTGCGCCAGATACGGGGTATTTATCTATAAAGCCGGCGTGTGCATCTGGCGATATTGTGTCCAGGTCGCTTTCGTCCATTTTTATTTGTGCGGCATCCGGCCATTGCGATTGATTAGTTCTGACAAAGTTTAAAACATTATCGCGTACAGATATAATTTTTTTCGCGTTTGCGATGTCGCGCACAGTCTGGTTAGTTTGTGCGATTTGACTGTATACAAATGGTGCCGCAACAGCGATAATGGCCATTGACAGCAATACTTCTGTCATGCTGGCGCCGCTTTGTTGGCGACAAAAAAGATTCTTTTTAAATACAGTCACTGCCACCTGCCATTAAACATTGTTTTATATTGATTCTTTTTTCCAGTCTTTGCCAATAAACATACTGGCATACCAGATATTGTGCCAATGATTGTTTGTTGTATACGCCTTCAAGTTTGTTAATTATGGATTTGCAATCTGTGGTTTTGTCGTCGTCTGCGGACGGATTGTCGATTATTGCAAATGCGTCGTTATCAATTTTCGATACTAATACGTCTGGCAGCAAAGATGTGCCTGCGGGTCTGATGTCTAAAATAGCTGCGCCTGTTTGTCCCGAATCCAGTGCGCTGGATATTTGGTCGCGCATTGTAATGTTTGATGCTGATATGACATTTGTTTCAATCCCAGATTTTGAATTATATTCCAGGGTTTCTTCGTCGATATATACATCTTGGCCGCGCATAGTTAATAAATGAGAAGAGATGTCCAATCTTTCTGCGGAAAAATTGATGTTGCTGGCAACAACAGAACCGCGCACATCCCATTTGCTGGGACCGACAAAAGATGTGCGTCCCGCGGTCATTGATAGTTCATATACAGATGCATTAATTGTTGTAAAGTTTCCTGTATTCCCATACAGCGAAATGCTGCGCGCGTTAACGGAATTTGCATACAATGTTCCTTTGGAAAGCGTTAATGCCGCTTCGCCAGTTTTGCTTTGAAATACGGTTTTGTCTGATTGCATATATTTGATGTCGTTTTTTTCTTTGCGACCGTTTTCGACACCTGTGATAGTCAGCGTTCTAAATTGTGCCCCAACGAAATCCCCGTTTGTGGCAAACAAATTTCCTGTGTTTTTTATAGAAAAGTTATTCATATCTAAATCGGTTAAAAACGCACTGTTGTCCAGGTCGGTTTCGTTTCTGCGAACGATGTCAGAAAAAACATCTTGTAAATCAATTCCAACATCAACGCCATCTGATACGGGTGCGGCGTAAAACCCAATTCGTCGCGCCAGTTCCGCGTTTTCCAGTTCTGACAACTTGTCACCACGCAATTCAAGGTATGCAGATATTACATCAGGAGTCTTGTGTATAACTAATGCAATATCGTGTCCCAGCGCGGTTCGTGGCACAAACCCCAACGGCAAACCGTATGGTTCCAAAGTGTCTGCAAAGTGATTCCCGGAAATAATAGTTGTGTCGTACGGTATGTTATTAACATTTTCGCGTATAAAAATGCGTGCTGCAGTCTGGGCGATTTCAGCCTGACGCGTTGCGGCGTACATCTTGGTATCAATGTTTTGTTCGGCAATTTGATATGATAAAAAGGGGATGAACGCGAATATCAGTCCCAAAGCCAACATGGCTTGTAATAAAAAGTTTCCGCGTTCTTGATGCAATATGCTCCCTCCTACACATATCAAGTTTAGCAACAGAAAAAAAATATTGCAATTGCTTTTAAGATGCTTTAATATCAATTCCGTTAAGTTTGACGATGTTAAAAACATTGTCGGAAATAATTTCCTGTTAAAAAAGAAAAGATATGCAAAACAAAAAAAATCAATCATCCGTTGGCCAGATGATTCAACGCTGCCATAAATGGCGTCAGAAAAGAAAACAATATATCGACCAGGCGCGTCAGACATCTGATGAAATTGAACGCGAACGTTTATTACAGGCGGCAGAGCATTATGGTCGTATCGTTAACGCAGAACAGGGAAAAATAGATTCTTCCCGCGACACCAAGGAAAAAGCTGCAGCCGAAGCTGCTGTTGCTGCGGAAGCGCCTGAAAACAACGAAGACGAAGATGCGGGTTTTCCGGACTTTATAACCAATTTAAAATAGTAATAAAATGCGCCGATGGGCGCTTTTTATTTGTTGAAATTTTGATGCGTTTTGCTATGCTGTCATCAAAAGGAAGATGACAGCATGGATACGAATTATACGGTCTTGGCGCGTAAATATCGCAGTCAGGATTTTAAATCATTGATTGGACAGGATGTTTTGGTAAAAACATTAACAACTGCTATTGATACATCTCGCATTGCGCATGCGTATATTTTCACAGGGATTCGCGGAACAGGAAAAACCAGCACGGCGCGTATTTTTGCCAAGGCTTTGAATTGCTTGTCTGCTGACAGGGCGACCGCCAGTCCGTGTGGTATATGCGAAAATTGTCGTGCGATTGCCGCCGGACAACATATTGATGTTATGGAAATTGACGCGGCGTCTCATACCGGTGTTGATAATATGCGCGATATTCTGGATGCCGCACAATACAGACCAACCAACGGCAGATACAAGGTATATATTATTGACGAAGTTCATATGCTGTCGACATCCGCATTTAATGCGTTGTTAAAAACACTGGAAGAACCACCTGCCCATGTTATCTTTATTTTGGCAACTACGGAAATCAGAAAGGTTCCTGTGACAATATTGTCTCGTTGCCAACGATTTGATTTAGCGCGTGTGTCCATTGAAACACTAAAAAAGCATTTTGCATGGGTTGCCGCCCAAGAAAATATCGAATTAACGGATGGTGCAAACGATTTGTTGGCGCGCGCGGCAGATGGTTCTGTTCGTGATGGCCTGTCACTGTTGGATCAGGCAATTGCACAAACAGGCGGTCATGTTGATGAAGCGGCTGTTTTAGATATGTTAAAACGCGCAGACAGAACTGTTGTGCTGGATTTGATGAAGACTATTTTATCGGGCGATGTATCTGCTGCGTTAAACAAAGTTGATTCTATTTATAACAATGGCGCAGATTTATCTATGTTGTTAACAGACATGATGGAATGGACACATTGGGCAACGCGTATGCATCCTGCACTGCACGCAGGCGATGTTGCAAATGCGCCATACACAGCGGACCAGCGCGAACAAATTGCAAATTTGAACGGTCGTATTTCTGTGAACACTTTGTCCAGAATATGGCAGGTTTTGGTTGCTGCGGTTCCTGAAATGCAGGCGGCCGGTAATCAAAAACAATGCTTTGATATGTTGATAATCAGATGTATGCATATTGCAGATTTGCCATCTGTGCCAGAAATATTAAAACAGCAGGAATCTGAAAACCGTGTGCGCGATGTAAAAAATATTTTTGCAGACAGAATGGCACAAACAACAGATGCACCTGCACAACCAGCAAAACAAGTTTTGAATATAACTTCTGCTGCGCAATTAGGTACTGAACTGCAAAACAGCAAAGAAATATTGTTGTATTCGTATTACAGCAGCAATATAGAAGTTTCCGAATTCGAAGAAGGAAAGATAAAATATTTTGACCGCAAGGGTGATGGTGATTTTGTTCATAAATTGTCTGTCTGGTTAACGGATAAAACCGGTAAAACATGGGTGTTGACCCGTATGGCAGAATCTTCAAACACGCAAACAATATCAGAACAAAAACAGGAAGAACTGCAATCAGACCCATTGGTTGCCAGCGCGATGAGCCTGTTTGAAAACGCAGAAATAGTGGGGGTAAAATAATGAATAATCAATCTGGTCGTTCTTTAATCGAAGTTATTGGTGTTATGGCTATTGCTGGTATGATGACGGTTGGTGCGGTTGCAACATATCGTGCAATTCGTTCGAATCAAATTCGTACAATTGCATCCCAGGAATTAAAGCAGATTGCAGAAAATACAAAAATTTTGATGGAAATGCGCGGTTCTTACGAAGGTGTGTCTGTTGATTATCTGGTCAAGGCAGGTGCATTAAAAACTACGAATGCGCCAATCGGTGGAAATGGATGGTCTGTTGCGCCCAGCATTGATGGTGCGTCTTTTTTGATAAACTTAGTTGATTTAACTAATGGCGAATGTGAATATTTTGTGGCGGCTAACCCAAATTGGGCGGTAAAAATATTGGTAAACGGAATAGAAACAAATTCGTCTGGTAATTGTTTTGGAACAAATACGAATCAGGTGTCTTTTGTTGTGCAATAAATGAAGTTAATAAAAATATCTTTATTGTTGTTTTTGCTGTGCGGATGCACACAGTACAGCAGTCCTGCGCGCCAAACTTGGTCGCATTATTTGGGCGGCGCCAGTTTTACAGATATGACAGAAATGTCGCGCGTGGCCAAGCGGCCTGTGTATCTGGGTGCGGGTGGTAAGTTAATAACCGCTGTTGCAAATCCTGGGGCAGATATGGCGTATGGCGACAAGGCGTCAAACGATAATTTATTAGCGCGTCAATATATGGCAAATTTGGAATATGAACTTTATGATGCGTTAAGAAAGCCCGGGATATCTGTTCAACGCGCAGGAACTGATGTTGTAATCATATTGGTCCGTGATGCAATTATGGAATTGGACAGGGCGGATATTTCGGCCAGTGGCAACGACACATTAAAAACAATCGCAAAGATATTGAATAAACATAACGCCACATTTATTGAAATCGCGGGCTATACAGATGCGATGCGTGACAAAAACGCTGCAAACGCATTGTCTATGGATATGGCGCAACGCGTTGGTGTTTATTTTTCCCGACATGATGTTAATACTGCGCGAATGTTTATTGTGGCGCGTGGTTCGGCGCGTCCGATTGCGGCCCAAGATGATATTGGTCGTTTGACTAACCGTCGTGTTGAAATTCGTCTGGCGCCGGCAAGATAACTTTCCCTTTTCATTTTATTTTTTTATTGTTATAGTAGCTTTATAACAAAAACAAAGGACGGAAAAATGGTAAAAAAATCAACAGAAAATTCTGCTGTAAAGAACTATAAAAAAACCGGCATTATCGCTGCGATTGTTATTGCTGTTGCGGCATTGGGGGTTTGGGGTGTGGCTGCTTTAAATTCTGACGGTACAACACCTGTTGCAACTGCTATTGAAGAAGTTTCAGAAACAGCTGTAAATGGTGCTGAACTGCGTATTGCGGTTATTCGTATGGATGCGATTCAGGCAGATGCAAATGTTTTAAAAGATTTGCGTAAACAAAAAGAAACATTTGAGAATAAATTGCGTGATGATTTGACTGCTCAACAGAAAAAATTAGAAAAAGAAAAAGCAGAAATTGAAAAATCACAAGATATTCTGGCACCAGAGGCATTACAACGCCGTGTCGTTGATTACCAGGGCAAAGTTGCAAAATTGCAACGCGATTTGACAGAACGCGCACAAAGCGTCGAAATGTCTTATCAAAAAGCGTTAAACGAAATCCAAACAAAACATTTGGATCCAATCATCGAAGGTATTATTGACAAGAAAAATCTGTCTTTGGTAATTGATGGTCGTATGGCGCGCACGGGTGCAAAAACAGAAAATTTGGATATTACAAATGATGTTGTAAAATCTTTGGATAAAAAAGTATCAAAAGTAAAAATGGAAACACCAAAAGGTTTCTAAAATAAAACGCCCATTTGGGCGTTTTATTTTTTTGCATTGTTTAATCTTAATTGTCCGCATGCAGAACCGATGTCAGTTCCGCGTTCGCGACGAATGCGTGTATGAATTCCGTTTTTTATCAGCGTGTCTTGGAATCTGTGAACGGCATTCCCAGACAGCGATGAAAAATCGCGTTCATCAACAGCGTTCCACGGAATCAGATTTACCATACAATTTTTCCCGCGTAATAATTCAGACAGTCTTTCTGCGTGTTCCAGCGATGCATTATATAATACAATTTCGTCATTTTCATCACGTTTACCCAACAGTATATATTCTATCATCAATTGACGATTGTGCGTGTCGGTAAATCGCCACGCAGCATCCAATACTTCGCTTAATTTATATTTGTTGTTTATTGGCATTATTTGGCTGCGTAATTCATCTGTTGGCGCGTGCAGCGATATTGCCAAATTAATTGGTCGTCCCCATTGAATTAACCGGTCTATTCCCGGCACAATCCCACAAGTAGATACAGTGATTCTGCGCCATCCAATTCCCATTTGTGAATTAGCGCGTTCAATAAAATCGATAACATTTTCTGTGTTTTGCAACGGTTCGCCTGTTCCCATAACAACAATGTGTGAAACATCGTCATTATTCGCGTCACCGTTTGGTTTTATGTGCTTTTCAGAAAATTTATCGTTGCGCAATTCCCATTGTGCAACCAGTATTTGTGCGTATATTTCATTTGCAGTCAGGTTTCTTTTCAAGCCCAACAATGTACTGGCGCAAAATTTACAGCCCATTGCGCAACCGGCTTGGGAACTGACGCAAACGCTGTTGCCGTATGTTGTGCGCATTAATACAGATTCGATTTGTTCGCCGTCATTTAATTCCAGCAGAAATTTAGTTGTTTCGCCGTCCCCAGATTCTAGTTTTTTTATGATTTTTACAGGCAATGTTTGGGCGCCAGAATCCAGTTCTTTGCGCAAAGATTCTGGAATATTCTTCATTGATGCAAAATCAGGTGCGCCGCGATTTAACCATTCGCGAACCTGCTTTGCGCGAAATTTTGGTTGAGCCATATTTACAATGTATTGTTCCAGTTCAGCATCTGTAAAATTAAAAAGTATCGGTTTCATAATTTGTATCTGTCGTCATTTATTACAATCACTGCTTTGCGTCGCAATTGTTTTAATTGTTGATCGGCCAAGAACATAGCCTGTTTATATGTTGCGTTTTGTTTAATAACCTGGTCCAGATTTTTATATTCGTCTGTTTTCTTTGTGCTGCAAACCAACAAAACAGTTTCGTCTTGTACTGGCGACCATGTCAGCAATGGCAAGTCTGCGACGCGCTCACGAATATCAGCAGATAATTCATATTGCAATGCTGTAAATTTTTGTGGTACGCCGCCCATGCTTTCTGCGATTTCGATAGCTTTGTCGCACGACTTTGGTTTTGCCAGTTTGTTGGCGATGTCCGCTGGGATATCAGTCAATCTAACAATGGTCATTTCTATTGGTAATCCGTGTTCGCGCGCAATAGCCGCCTTTTCTGCGTTTATATCTTCATCGGTTGTATCGACCGTTGGCAAAACGGTTCGGCCTACAATTATTTGCCACGCAATTTCTGCGCGCAATGCATTTCGAGCCATTTCGCGTTCAGCGACACTTAAATCGCCCAGATTCATTTTTTTCAGTTCTTTGTCAATAACCTTGTCTTCTGGGATTGCATTAAAATTCGCTGCATACGCCAGTTTTATGTTATCATCAATAATGTTTTGCAGCGCAACGCGACGATTGTCTGTTGAAGTTTTTCCTTGTTTGGACATCAGTTTTGTTCTGGCTGTAATATCTGTGTCTGTGATAGGCGTGCCATTTACATTTGCAACCACAGTCGCTGCAGATGCCGGTAATGTCAGTATTGTCATCAAAATCCAAACAGTTTTTTTAAACATTTTTCCTTTCCTTAGTATTGCTTGCCATCAATTGCCATGCCGAATTTAAATTGAAATGTTGTTGTTCCAACATAGTCGTGTTTCTTTGCGTTATCGCGACGATATTCAGCAGATATGTAATAGCATGGGTGGTTATAGAACAGGCCGCCAGAATGACGCATAAATTCGCCCTGTTCTACATCAAAGGTGCCGTTCCAACGCACAGACCATCTGGACGATAATTTTAATCCTGCGCCGATAACTGCTTCGTTAACATCTGGGATACCTAAAATATAATCATCCAGATTTTCAGACCATATATGACCGACTGTCAGATAATTACCATTTTTACCGATATATCCAGAAGATTCAATATGACGCAATGCCAAATCTTGTTCGTTTAATCTGAAACGCGTTGTGAATCGTAACCATTTTGAATTTGTATATCCAATACGACCAACATAGTCAGAAAAACCATTTCTAAACCCGCTGTTTATGTCCACAGAATCTTTATCTACGAAATCATAAGATTGACCCAAGAAAACTTCAATGTTTTTGCCAGTGTTGTTAAAAGCGGCCCAGCGCACCCCGTAATCTGAATAAGTTCCGTTTTCCCAAACATCAAGCCCTGCAAAACGATTTTCTGAAAACAGGGTGGAATCAGTTAAAATAGTTCCAGCGGAATCATTATTTAATGCAAATCCATCTTCATTTATATGTCGCATAAATGTGATGCGGGCACGTGGTTCTATGACCTGGGTCCAGTTGTCGGTTGGTTTAAACAATGGCAAACCCCATTCCAAATAACCACTTGGCAAAAATCTGTTTTTTAATCCAGAAAATTCGCTGCCATCTATCATTTCCGTATTGTTGAAATGATACAAGTCATAGCGCGCAGAAACACTAGCTGTTAAACGGTTGCCGCCCCACAGTGTCCATGGTGTTGTTAAGCGTGCGTCGCCAATCATACGCTGGGCAGATGTGCCGTCGCCTGAAATCCCCAGTATATCCGCACCAAATGTTGCGTATGTTTCACCAAACAAAGGCTTAGTTTGATGGACTGCTCGAATGTTTGGTAAAATATCGCCGTCAGGCACAGAATAATACCCCGAATATTCGCGTAGTTCCTGGAAAAAGTGTGCGTCAGCAACGACATAACTGCTTTGACCAAAAACTTCTATTTTTGCGCCCGAATCCAAATAAGGCTGCGCATCATAGAAACCGTACTTTTGCAAATAAGTTGTATCAGATGTGCGTTCCAAAAATATTGTTGCGCGCGCATTGTCGCCCAGTTCAATAACATCATCGTTAAAGATGTGCCAACGATTTTCGCCCATTTTGTTATGTGTATAAGAGCCCTTGGTTCTGAATTCAGAATGTGGCAGATTAAGCCGATGTTCCAATTGGAATAATGGATTTTCTTTGGTCAGATATGAAAAAGTAAATGTCAAATCATGTGAATCTGATAAAGATATATACAGCGGGATGTTTATTTGAGTTCCCATTTTGTTCGTAGATTCCATGCTGGGCATCAATATACCTGTTTTGTATTTTACGCTGGGGTCTGGCATATCGATGTATGGGAACCAGAAAACAGGCAAATCATACACATAGAACACAGGGCTGTAAAATTTCATCATGTGTTCGTTCATATCGTGTACGAATTTGCGGGCCCAAATGCTCCACGCTTCACCATAAGAATCGCAGTTCGCACACGCTGTAAAAGTTGCGTCCAATGCGGTTGTAATCGCGCCGTCACGTGTTATTTTATCAGATTCCAGATACAGATGTTCGCCCAGATATAATTGAATATCATTGCCTGCAATATTTTTGTTTTTTTGCGATATGTATGAATCAACCAGTGTCACGCGTTGGCCTGATTTGTTGGTTATTTCTGTGTCGCCAACAGTTTTTATTTCTTCGGCCTTAACATTGTATTCGATTTTTTCAGCGGTAATTGTTTTGGGTTCCTCCAAATTAATAGATACCGCCATCGCAGTTGTCGAAATAACAGATAAAAAAGATGCTATACGGAACGCTGCTTTCATTTTTTTGTTAATACCACCATTATTCCAACAAACAACAACCCTAAAAATCCGGCCAATAAAACAAAGTCTGTCATACTGCCCAGCATATTAGACAGCGACATATATAATGCCATTGTTGCAGCCATTGCAGCAACTGCAACCACGGGTGCAAAGCTTGTGCGACGACGCAACAGGCTTGATCGCAACAATATGGTTGCACATAATGCCGCCAGTATCAAATTCATAAACGGACTTAAAAAACGCGTGGACAATTCTGACAAAATCATTTTCTGTTGTTTTTTTGTTTCTGCATCAAACGCAACGCGCAACAAAGTTCCCGTTGACACGCGTCTTGCACGGAACGAATGAGAACCGTTTTTTTCAACGATATTTAAATCCATATCAAAAGTATCAAAAGTTCCTGTCACATTTTGATTGCCACTGGATTGCAGGGCGCCATTGCTCATCATCAAGGACAGACCGCGCGCCGTTGAAACCAGTTTGCCTGTTTCGGCAAAAATAGTGCTGGTTGAATTGCTTTTGCGCATATCAGACAACATTACTTGATTTAAATCATGGTCTGAAACCTTATCTACATACACAACCAATCCGTTGGAAATTTCTGTAAATGCACCTTCTTGCAATTTCATATGTGCCATGCCGTATTTTAAATTCCATTGCATATCATAAAAACGCGCCTGTGTTTTTGGTACAATCCAAGCGCTTAAAATGATGTTCAATATTGTTAAAATTAAGCCCAATTTTATTGCGGGTTTTGCAATTTGTACCGGCGACAATCCAGAAGATGCCATAACAGTCACTTCGTTGTCAGAAATCATTTTGTTATACACAAATATAACAGCAATAAAACACACAAAAGGAACAATAATAGATGCAATAAAAGGTATCATCAGGGCCGTTAACCCTAAAAAACTGCCCAAATCAACGCCATATTTAAGCAAAAACTTCATCATTGACATGATTTGCATCATCCATGCCAGTCCAGTCAGTACCAGCAACAGCATGATGAAAATCGCAACCAGTTGACGCGAAAAATATCTGTTTAAAATCTTCATATCATACGCAGTATAAAATATAAATTCGGGCTTTTCAAGGCATAGATACAGTCGTTTATTTTTTGCGCAAAATCTTCCACCAGCTTTTGGCTTGCTTGGTGGAAGACGACCAAGCTTCGTTTACAAAGCCTTTCAGTTTGTCGCCAGTGTCTGTATTGATTTTTCCGCCAATTTCATTGGCAAATTTGGACGCGTTTTTCGCCAGATATACTGTCGTTCCCACTAATAACAGTGTCACCCAAAAATTTATGTCTTCAATATCTGGAAATTGTTTAAATGTGCCGGTCTCTGTCGCCATAGATAACAAGGTCATACATATCACAACAATGACAGATAATACAACAAAGTGCAGGCCTGCATCGATAAAGCGTTGGATTTGTTTCTTTAAAGATTCTGTGCTGAATAACCCCAAAAATCCATTAAATATGTTGCCAATTATGCCTTTGAAAGTCGTTTTCCCAAGTGTTTCTGATACCGCTGTAAATGGCAGCATAATTATTGCTAAAAACAAATCGGCAATGACGCCAAAGGCTATAAATGCGAATTGCCATAATAAATACAAAAATATTCCGATCAGCCCCAATCCACAAATGAATATAAATCCACTGTGTCCAATGCCATATTTTACCCAATCCCATCCCGCGCCAATTGCGGTATATGCAAAAGAAGACATTCTGGTTGGTACGCACATAATATTTGTTGCTGTGCTGGTGCCCAGTATGTTGTTTTGTGATATATTTTGTTCAACATATGTTTTGATTGCGCTGCATGTATCTGGCATTTTTGTTCCGATAAATTCAGCCGCGCCGTCCAGTATAACATCAGAAATAACCGTTGCGATAAACAATATTGGCGATATAACTACCTCAAAAAATTTTGCGGGATTAACGCTAAGTACGGCAACCCAGACGGTTATAAGGACCGCCTTCTTAAGGATTTCTTGGAATTTATCTTCGATTTTGCTTTCTGCGCGCATGATAGTGATTGCTTCCAATATCAACCAATATCCAAACATTGCGATAATAAATACTATTATAAATCTGGTCAACGAATGATTAAGCATATACGATATGTGCGAAAAAGCGTTCATAAAGGACAGACCTACTTTTGCTTCTATTGGAACAAAAGTTTCTGTGTTGATTGCGTCGCCGTTAACATAAAAAGCGTCTAAATCATCTGCGATTGTGCCCACCAGAATTTCGCGGTTGTTTTCTGTTGCCCAAGAGCCATAATCAGCTAAATCTGTGTTTGTAAAATTAAGGTTTGAGGTTGCGCAGTGACCTGTGCCGCCCAGCATCACAGCAATAATTACAGCTAATAAAAATTTTTTTACGGTTTTCATTTTTTTATAAATTTACCTGTTGCCCATTCTGCAATTTTTATTGGCGATTTCAGTGTCGTGGTTGTCAGACCTCTTAACCATCCGCCATAATCAAACATTTCTTTGTCGCCACCGCCCAGTATTTTATCGACTTTTTGATTTATCACCAAGAAATATAACGCAAATATAAATCCCATCATAACTAAAAAGTCCCAACCGTTTTCCAGAAAATCAAATGCGTCTGGGTATTTTCTTTCGACTTCGGCTTTGCGTGCGGTAAAACAATTTGTAAATTTGTCTTTGTCGACAACCCCATCAACCAAAGACACGGATTCGCATGTTGAAAACACATTTAATACAGACAGTGTTTTTGTGTCTGGGTTTTCGGGTGCCCCATTGGTTAATAATGGCGGTATAACAACACTGTATCCGTCTGCTGGTCCCGGGAAATACGAATCTGCCGCATAAGACACGGTACCAAAGATAATGATAACCTTCAGTGTTATAGCGACAATTCTGACGGCTGACGATACCAGCATATTAATCGCTTTGTCGACCAATCCGTTTGCAAAAGACCAGGTTTTTTCAAATGCAGCCGCAGCTAATAATAGTGGCATAAATATCACAATAAAGATTAATTTGAACACCACAGATAAAATCTGAAAGAATAAATCAAATCCAATTACTAAAAACATCAAAACCAACCCCAGTCCAGCCAGCCATGTCAGCGCGCCTCCGCCCATGTCCAACGCTGCGTAATTCATCATTGAAAAACCGCCTGCGGCACCTGCCAACATAACGCTATTTATGTTCCCGATCACACATAAAAACGGCGACAAAATAGGGTTTAAAAAATCCGTGCCATTAGATGATTGCTCCAAATTTTCTGTTGCTTCTAATGCGCGGCATTGTGTTGCGGCGCCTGTGCCACTGGCTGCTATTGACAGTTCTGCTCCTAAATACATTACAGGTGTTATAGTTATGTTCGATACTGTTTTTAACGCGCCAACCCCGCCCATGCCCAACGCGCCAATCAATACGCCGACAATTGCAACCCTGGTGCCTTGTTTTACGATTTTTTCTGTCCAGGCTTTAAATTCCAACTTTTTTTCAGTCTGTTCATCTTTGGTTGTTTGTTTTGCTGCTTCAAACAAATGCTTTATAGCTTCGATAATTACAAAAATACCAAAGCCAATAACTATGATAATCCATAAACTGTCCAACATCGCAGACCAAAACATTTCTGTCGCGCGACCCAGTACAGAAAATAAATCAATTATATATTTGCACAGGGCGCATCCGTTTGCAGACGAAATGTCGCCATTTTCAACCCCGGCGGCAATCAAAAAGTTGTCCGCGCTGGTATAGGTTATCGCAGCGCCGCCCAAAGAACTTGATAAATACCATACCCCCAGCCCCAATATGCCTATCCACATAAAGACTTTGAATATGCCCAAGATTATTTTTGCTTTTATCACTTTGTTTCGCCTGTTGTTGCGCCGTCATCAGTTTTCTTTTTTGAAAATATTTCTGCGCCGGTTTTCACAAATTTTTTAACATTTTGTACAGATTCTTTTGCAAAGTTTGCCAATTTTTCACTGTGTGTATCTTCTGTCTGAACCGAGAATGCAGATAATATCATCTTGGTTATTTCAGGTATTTGTGCAAATACATATCTTAATATAAATAACATTGCGACAAAAGTAAACAATGTCATCGATTGCAGATTCTCCATGTCCAGCGATTCACCGTATATTTCGCCTGTGGTGATTGCGTTTACCAGTCCAGACGCTTCGACATCAGGCGAAGAAAAGAATTTTGCAATTATAACCATAATAACAGTATATCCAATAACTGCTGACCCCAATGTCACAATGGAATTAATTAATTTTTTTATTTGTTGGGTTCCGATGTCTCCGCCCAATTTTCCAATCCATTCTGGTACATATTCTGCGTCTTTGAATGCCATTGTCATCAATGATATCGGAAAAAATAACGCAAAAAACGCCATGGCAATTACGGTGTCTGCGAAATAAAAGCAATATTTTAAAAACAGTTTTATAAATTCCCATGTTAAAAACAATCCGATAAAAAATAGAATAAGATGTTTTAAAATGTTTGCAATTATGTTGGATGAACCGCTAAACAGATTTTTCCAAGAAAAAGCATTGTCCATTAATGCTACACCCAATTTTACATAAGATTGAAACTGGGTCACAGTTGTTTTCATTAATTGAATAACTTTGTCGCGGAATTCAGGGCGATAAATTCCATCGTTATTCATTTCTAATGCTTCGTATGTCACCGTTTCATTAACATCTTCGGCAGACAAATTAATCATACTTTGTGAATACAGTGTTGTTATTTCTGCAACAGGTTCAAATATTACAGTGGTGACAACGCGTGGAAGCAATACGCCCGCGCCCAATAATGTCATACATACCAAAGAGTTCAGAAAAACCTTTTGTACAGATTTAGAAAACATGGGGTCGGACGCGCCGCCTTTCAAATTTTTCCAAAACGCGTTAAATATAAATACTGTAAACAAAAATATGAACAGCAAAATACATATTTGCGCCATACTGGAATACACGCTGCTGGCCACGCCAGACACCAGTTGAATCAGACGGTCAAACACCCCACAGCCCCAACACTGAATACTGTTTTCAATAAAAGAATTTATCCATCCGTTCATTTTATTTTTTAAACCAGCCTTTTATCGATGTTATAGACTTTTTTGTGCTTTTGATATTGTTGAATGTGTCTTTTGCAAATCCTGTTGTGTCTTTGTACAGTTTGTCTTGACCTTTGCCAACATAGGTGTCTAACTGTTTGCGGGTTAATTCAAAAATCTTGAACATCAAATAAAATGTCAATATCGACGACAGCCACAGTACAGAATGTTCGCCAAATCCGCCCGCTGTTGATGCTGTGGCCTGTGGCACATTTGTTATTGCTGTTCCGCCCGCAGCCACAACAAACACAGACGAATTCCAGTTAAACAACGCGCGTACAATAGATATGTTTATACACAGCATAAATGCGCACGCAACCATTGTGATAATAAGTTGTTTCAGTGCGCCGATTACCCCGGAAAAAGCCGGCCATAAATCAAGCCATTTGTCGCTGGGTTTGACAACATAAGATAAAACATAAAAAGGATATAATATTAATTGTATGCCAAAATTGAATATCCCCTGAATAATCAACATAGCTATAAATAGGTTAGAACTGAAAAATGTGACAATCAAAATAATTCCAGTCAGCACATTTAAAAAATCTTCGCCTCCGTGCGGGATCAGTGTCATCAGCCCACGCAATCCATCTTTCAAAAATTTAAATCCCTGTTTTATTGCGTTGTTATTGACGCTGGATATTTCTGCAACAGGTTGAATTAAAAAATTGCACGAATCTTCTGACAGCCATCCTTTTTCAATGATGTTTTCTGGGCATTTTATTGTTGGTTGATAATCTTTATCATTTACTGTGTCTAATACTGCGTCTGTATATATGGCGCCAAATTCCAAAAAGGGGTTAACCAAGATTTCGGTTAAAAATATTGGTTTTAACTGCAATAATACCAAGGACGCAATTATAGCGCGTGTTCCAGACCGTAAAATGTCTTCGAACATTTTTGTGCCTGTAATTTTTCCGTCAATTAATTCGCCGCCGCCACTGAACCCGAAAAATTTCAACCATTTTTGTGGCAAATACATTTTTCCCAAATACAATCCAATAGACAATCCCAAAAAAGTCCAAATCAGCAAATATATAATTTTATTGCCGGAAACAAAGAATTCGTATATTCCGGTTGCAACAGTTGTCATTGCGTCCAACACAATTGGTATAAATGGTGACAGGTCCAGATAGTCTATAATGCTGTCTGCGTATGCGCCAGATGGCATAACAAATGCCGCGCAAATCGTCAGTGCAAACAGTATTTTTTTCAGCAAAATATTCTCTCTTAATTATTTATCTTTTCAATTATATCACATTTATGACAAAATGTGGTATACTTAAAACGATGAAATGGTCAAAAAAATTTTGGACAGTGTTTTTATCTTTTCTGCCCTTTGGTGCGGGGGCGGTGCCGCTTTGGCTGGTTGGATTGGGGGCGGGCGCGTTGTCCATTGTTGGTTATTCTGTGTATCGGTCTGTCGCTCCTGTTGATATGGTCGATTCGTTAAAGTTTTTTTCAACCTGTTGGTCGTGTCAGTTTTTTTCAGATATTATGGCAACATTGTCCAGCGTTGTCTCGCGGGTATATGCTGCATTGGGGCGCGTGACTGTGACAATGGTGTTGGCATTGACGGGCATCTGGCTTGCATGGCGTATAGCCAGTAATTTTATAGATGCAAAATTTGACAAGGCCTGGAATATAACCACGGATTTTACTTCCCATTTTTTCAAATTAGCGCTGATTTGCGCGGTGTTGTTGATGCCGTTGCCGCGTTTAATATCAAATGTCGCAATAGAACCTGTTTTTAACATTGGTTTGTCGTTGAATCGAATGGTGGCGCATGACGATAGTTTTAATCAATGTGTTGTTGCCACAGCAATTGCAGATCCTGTTTCGATTGATGCGCGTGCCGCTGAACAGGGGGCATTTTCGCCCCGGTTGCGCCATAATTTGACATGTGAATTGGCCGGCGTTCATCAGGTGACAGGTTTGGGGATGGCTGTGGGTTGGACGATGTTAAATATGGCTTTTGACAGCGATTATATGTTTTCAGTTTTTAATAGTATTCCTGTTTTTCCAAATTTGATATTGATTGCGGCTGGCGCGATGCTGGTTGCGCTATATTTGATGGCACTGTTACCAATCCCGATGTATTTTTTAGAGGTTTTTATAAAACTGTCATTAGACTTAGTTATGTTGCCGCTGATGTTGTTGTCTTGGTTGTTCAAGGGTTGGAAAATAACATTGGATGGTGCCGGTAAATCAATAAAACAGATAATAAACGATATCGTGTCCGCAACGCTGGGAATCGCAATAACTTGTGTTTTTGTTTCGTTCTCAATCCTGTTGATAAACGCGATAATTGGCGATTGGCAAGGGCTAAATTCGTTGTCGACAGCATTAACACAAAACGATTCGAAGTTTTTAATGGATTCATTGATGATGAATAACGATTCGTTAGTGACATTGGTGTTGGTTGGTGTGTTTTTTGCCATGTTTATGAACATGATTCCCGCGCTGATAAAGACTTTGTTTAATGTTCAAATATCGACCGAGTTCTATGATAGTGCAAAAAAAGACATAAAAACAATATACGAAGGCGGCAAAAAATGGCTGTCGAATATAAAAAAATAAAAAATCAAGTGCTTTATTTAACATACCCCCCTTTTTTGTTTCTGCCGAATCTGATATAATTCTCAGTGATGACAAAATATCCGATTCTTTATTGGCCGCGCAAAACAACTGGGGACAACGAATACCAGTTGGCGCGCAAAGTTATAAATAATTCCACGGGTATTATGCCCGATGTTTGTACCGAAGAAGACGCGGATATTTCAGACATTTTGCAATCTAATCCAAATGCGACGATATATCTGCCTGTGTTTTGTGGCTCGACCGGTTGGTGGGGCGAATTATTGGGCAGTGACGCGGTTGTCAGTGATAAATTGATAATATCGCCAGAGTGTCAATTGATGATTATCGAATCGCAGAAAAATTCTAAATCGCGTGGTGTGAATCAATTGTTGGCGGCGGAAATTCGCCCGTCCAGTGGCTTTTTCAAGAAGATGAATTCAGGTATCGCAACTGTGACAGATATGCTGGCAACGGATACGGGTACAATATTGGCTTTGTTTTCTGGGAAAAACCAAAATCAGTTCATAAATATCCTGGAATCTACTGGAAATTCTTATCTGGGCTGTATTGGTCGATATTAAAATGCTAATATTGCTTGATTTATTTAAATTTACTTGTATAATTCGCAGGCTAAAATTTAAAAAAGGGTAATACTATGAAACAAGGAATTCATCCTGAATATCATGAAATTAATGTCACACGCACAGATGGCAAAACTGTAAAAATGTATTCTTCTGTGAAGAAAGACTTGGTTTTATCAACAGACAACTTGAATCATTCTGCATGGACTGGTCAGCGTTCAAATACTGCCGACAAAGGTCAGCGTGCCGCAGAATTTAAGGCAAAATTTGCTGGTTTCAAATTATAAGTTAAACTTTCGTCTGATGGGGGCAGCGACATGGATTTGTTGATAAAAGGTTCAACCGAATTAAACAAAATGTTTATGGCGCTGCAACGCACTGCGTCCGGTTTGCGTCGCGATTTTGGCGAAGTGGAAAACCTGCAACAGTCATTGCGTGGTGCACGTGATTTTGTGAAAAAAGCGTCTGCCCGAATCGAAGAAAGTATTTTATCTGACCTGCTGCTGGTTCGTCCTGCGGCGGGTTTATTAACACCAAACACGACACATGTTGGCGATGGCCGCGATGAATTTGTGTTGGCGTTGTCTGGTGCGTCTAATTTTGTTCGCGGTAATCCTCATTTTGCAATTTCACTGGCGCTGCGTTCAAACGATGAAACAAAAATCGCGTTGGTGTACTCCCCTATTGATGAAAGATTATATTATGCCGAAGCGGGCAGTGGCGCATATGTTTTTTCTGCATTCCATTCCGCTCGTATCAAGGTTTCAAATATTGCGTCAGATGCAGAATTAACTGTTGCGTATAACACAACAGATAATCGTCCATTGGTTGGCGATGCGCGTCGTACAGGGTGTCCTGCGTTGGATTTAGCGTGGGTTGCGGCTGGTAAATTTGACGCTTATGTATCTGATCCTTTGGATTATGCGGAAATCGCTGCTGGCGACCTGATATTGCGTGAAGCTGGCGGTAAAATTGAAATGATGGCAGATTTGGTTGCCACAAATGGCAAAGTAGAATTTTAAAAATCCCCTTTTTGGGGATTTTTTAAAATGTAATTCTCATTCCGGCGGATATAAATGGTGTTTTGGCGGTCAGGCCACTGGAAATCCATCCGTCCAGATTTTCGCTATATTTATATCTAAATGATGCAACAACTGTATGGTCGATAAAGTCTGCAACATCGTTTTGCCATACACCTGTGTCGGAAATCATGTATGTCAAAGAAACAGTGTATCTTAACAAGTCATAGCTGACGCCTGTGCCAACAACAATCCCGTCAGAAACTGTGCCAATTGGGTCTTGGTCGTATATGGCGCGTGCAGTAATTGCCCAAATCCAACTATTGTATTGCATATTCATTGCCAGCGATAATTGGCTGCGCCAATCGGCTGTGACGCCGGGTGTGTAAACTTCAGTGTCAAAATTGTCGGGGTGTGACATAAACGATGCTCCAACAGAATAGGCGGTTTTAAGCTTTCCGCTGGATTTTCTGATTTTTAATCCTGCGTCAATTGCCCAATCATAGTCGTCGGTTAATCCCGCCACAGACAGTCCGTATTGTATCCCATTCTGTACATTAGAAGCAGCGTTTATGCGCAATGATTTGCTGCGCCCAGATGTCAGTGTTGTATCTGCAATAATTGGGCCGTCTGCGTGAATTTTTTCGTTGTACAGCGGTCTGTCGTTAATGCGCAATCCGCCAACATCAGGTAGCCCCAGCCCCAGTTTGCGCGCAATTGAATCCGTAAAGCCAAATTCGATGCGTCCAAATGATTTGGATTGTATAAAGCCGAACGCTTCGCGGGAAAAGTTTCCTTTGTCCAATGCTGCCTGGTCCAGTGCATACACCAGGCCCAATTTTGTATTTTCTGATAAAGAATTGGTGTATTGTCCGCGTGCGCGCCAGTCGCCAATAAACAGTGGCGATTCAATATCTGGGTTTATCATCCCGGCGGTGCCATATCCTGTTAATTTAAAGGA
Organism: uncultured Alphaproteobacteria bacterium; assembly: GCA_904502095.1. Classification (GTDB taxonomy): domain Bacteria; phylum Pseudomonadota; class Alphaproteobacteria; order Rs-D84; family Rs-D84; genus Enterousia. Next base: position 7,096 of record CAJGDG010000013.1, on the reverse strand, counting down.
ATTATTTCCTGTGTGGTATTCCAATGCATTTGCGCCAAACGATATACAACCAAATGCACATACCGTTGCGATTTTATTTGTCCAAGACATATTTACTGCTGCCCTTTGTTTTCGTTTAAAATGGCGTCGCGCAGTTTGTTGTATGCGCGTTCTTCTATTTGGCGTACGCGTTCGCGTGAAATGCCGTATTTTTGTGACAACGCTTCCAGTGTTGATACGGGCTGTCGCAGTCTGCGTGCCACCAAAATTTCACGGTCACGTTCTGACATTTTTTCCAGATGTTTTTTTAATAAATCATATCCGCGCCGTCTGAATTCAATTTGTTCCAGTGTTTCTTCGATTGTATCAGAATTGTCTGTCATATTAGACAATATATCTGCCCCCCCGTCTTCGGAATTGATTGGGGCGTTCAGCGATAAATCGCGTGCGCCAACGCGTGTTGCCATACGCTGGACATCTTTTTCGGGAACTTCCAGATATTGTGCGATTTGTTTTGTTTGTTCATCAGACAAATTGTTGTCCATAATACCCAGTGCGCGTTTTGCGCGCGACAAATTGAAAAATACACGCTTTTGATTTGCGGATGTGCCGATTCGAACGATTGACCAATTATTTAATATGGTTTCGTATATCTCGGCCTTAATCCAGAACATTGCGTATGTAGAAAATCTGAATCCCTTTTCAGGGTCGAATTTTTGCAACGCCTGCATCAGCCCCATATTTCCACTGGCAATTAAATCGCCAACAGGTATTCCATAGTTTTTATAATCGTATGCCACAGATACCACCAGGCGCAGATGGCTGGCCACCAGTTTTTCAGCTGCCATACTGTCTTGTTCTTTGATCCATTTGGTTGCGTATTCGTATTCCTGTTCAGCGGTCAGTACGGGTATTTTTTGGACTGTTTGTATGTATTGTGCCAATCCAGATTCGTCGCTGACCCCACGCGCGGCAATAATGCTGGTGTTTTTTTGTGCTGGTAAAGTGCTCTTGATTTCCTTTCTCATAACTTTTATAGTATACCATAAATTAATAATTTTCAAGCACAGGAGAATTTTGTCATGGCAACAATTTTGGAAAGAAATAAAAAAATCAAAACCCCACAAAAAACACGCGCAGAACATGCCGAAGACGCACTGTATCGCGAAGTATGGGAAGAGGTTAATAATGAAAAAACACTTCGTTTTATTAAAAAATATTCCAAACATATTGTTGCGGCGGCGTTAATAGTTCTGATTATTGCAACGGGTATTCAAATTGGTGTTCGCGCGCATCGTGCGAACAAAGTTGCAACAGCGGTCGCATATGAAACGGCTGTTATAAATGTTGATGCAAATGCGTTGGCGGCAATGGCAAACGATGCGTCTGGTGCAACGGCCGACTTGGCTTTGTTCCAGGCATATTTGTTGGATGGCGATATGAAAAAATTGGAAATGTTGGCAACAGACGGCGATACGCGCGATTTTCGTGATTTAGCGAAATTGCATATTGTTGGTCTGCGTGGTGGCGATATGTCGGGTGCTGATGTTGAAAAATATTTGTCTGATATGGATACAAAAAAATCCCCGTTTTACTATACTGCGGCGTTAACAATCGCGCAGAAGTATTTGTCGGAAAATAATGTGGATGTTGCAAATAAATGGTTGGATAAAATCATCAGTGACCCAGCGGCGCCTGCTGTAATTTCTGCGACTGCACAAACATTGCGTTAATGGGGCGTGGAATGCGTAAAATCTTTACTCTTGTTTTTATTATGTTTGCGATGGTGGCGTGCGACAAGCGTGACCCAATTTTGCCGGGCACTCGTACTGCTATTTTTAGTACATCAAACCTGGAAATAAAAAATGGAACAATAACAGATGTGCCTGTGTCAGCGGTTGTGCTTGATAATTCTGCGTGTAAATATACCCAGGATTCTTCCAATACAGTATGGGATGGGACGCGTAAAATATTCAGCGGCTTTCCAACCAATAATTCTGTGGCGGGACGCGCGCGTCCGGTTTGCAGTGGAAAATATGTATATGCAGGTCTGACAACAGGCGAGGTTGTTAAAATCAATCCTTCTAACCGCCAAATTGTTTGGATTGCAGATGTTTATCGTGCCAGTAATTTGACAGGTGGCGCATCTATGGTTGATATTGTGGTACCAATTTTGCCTGTGGGTAATGCTGTGTTTGCAGGTGGTATGGGTGATGCTTTTTGTAAAATAAACGCAACATCTGGGGCAAAGCAATGGTGTGTTGATATCGGTGTTGGCGTGCCTTTTGTCGTTGCGGGCGATTATGCGTTTGTTGTGTCGACGGATAATTACTTGTATGCAATATCGACAAGCGATGGTTCGATTGTTTGGCGCACAAGTGTAAAAAAACAGGCCGCGCCTACCTATGATTCGGGCGTTGTTTCTGTCGGTCGTCAATCAATAAATGTGGCGGATGGAAAAATAATTAAATAAAATACTGGACAAATCAGAAAATATATTATATTATTCGTCCGCTGTTAAAGCAATCGGGTGTTTAGCTCAGTTGATTAGAGCATCTCGTTTACACCGAGAGGGTCGGGGGTTTGAGTCCCTCAACACCCACCAGAATTTTGTCCGCCGTATCGGCGGATTTTTATTGGTAAAAAGGGATGAAAAATGAAAGGAAAAACAAAAAATGCGTTTGATTATATACTGTTGTGCGGGATTGCAATGGCGGTAGTATTTCATTTAAACGGTAAATTAAAAAGCAATGATAAAAAAACAGAGGTCACAAAACCAAAGATGGAAAACATCCAGCGCTATATCAGTCCTGATTCGTTAAAGGTCGATTCGTTAGCTTTGCGAAAATATATGTCGCAAAAAATAAAATAAAGTGCAATTTGGCACTTTATTTTTTTGTGTTTTAGATAAAAATGTTCTATGATACTTTTCGTTACGCAATTTAATAAAGGAGAAAAAATGAAAAAATTGGTATCTGTATGTGCAATCACAGCATTGATTGCTGGTTGTACAACTGTTAATCCATATACAGGTCAAACCCAAACATCCAAAGCGACATGGGGTACAGCAATTGGCGCAGCAACAGGCGCATTGATTGGCAGCACACAAAGCAGCAAGGGCGCATTAATTGGTGGTTTGGCTGGTGCGGCTGCTGGCGGTGGTATCGGTTATTATCTGGATGCCCAGGCGGCGGAATTGCGTGCTGAATTGGCGTCAACAGGTGTTCAGGTTGTAGAATCAGATGACAATATTCGTTTGATTATGCCTGGCAATATCACTTTCAAGACAGATTCAGCTGATATAAATTCATCTTTCTATCCTGTTTTGAATTCTGTTGCCAAGGTTTTGAAAAAATACAGCAATTCAACAGTAATGGTTTCTGGTCATACAGACAGCACAGGCAGCGCGGCATATAATTTGGAATTGTCAAAATCGCGTGCTCAATCTGTTGCGTCTTATCTGGAAGGTCAGGGGGTAAAGGCTTCTCGCTTTGAAGTTTTGGGAATGGGTTCATCAAATCCAATTGCGTCCAATTCTTCGGCAGAAGGTCGCAGTCAAAACAGACGTGTTGAAATTAAAATTGTACCAAACAAATAAAAAATGCCCCGAATGGGGCGTTTTTTATGGGCATTGTTCAAGTTGTTTTAAAACATTTTGAACATCGTTATTTATGGACACAGTCACTTCGCGTTTCAAGCCGTCTGTGTATGTGTAATAAAACTTTGCGTTTTTAAACTCTGGCATTTCTTTGTATGCTTGTTCAAATGGCGCCAACATAGCTTTGAACCACTGGCGGCCACGGCACAAGCAGCCGTTTCTGACATCTGCGGCAACAACGGCTGTCGCAGTGTTTGGATATTTTGTGTCCAGTTCATAATCTGTCATCATCAGACAACGTGCGCCAAATCCATAAAAGTTGGCATCGTCCGCCAAGAATTTATAGACCAACCCCGTAGATGCGCCTGCTTGTTGCAGCGCGTATGCTATACCGTCTGTACAACATGCCTGGGCGTTGCCCATCAGCATTTTGTATCTTTCCAACAATGGTTTTGCAGCAGGATGTGTCGCCGTTATGTTAATATCTTGCGATGCGGCGGCAATAAAATCGTACATTTTTGCGTCGCGCAGTTTTGCGCTGCGCGGTGATACTGTTTCGCGGACGATTGGTTTTTTGCGCCAAATTTCACATTCAGTATCTGTTTCAAAGGGGCAGCCGTCGTCGCTTGCAAAAGTTTCTTGAACAACAACCGTTAAATCTTGGGCTGTGTACTCTGGTTTTGGTGTTGCGTTCCACCATATGCCATCAGAAGGTTTTTGTGGTGTCAACAAATCTTCGACGCGCTTCATTGTTTCTTTGGCGTCTTGCATATTCTGTTCAAATATTGCAAAAGGCGCAGTGTTTTTCAAATCTTTGACAAAGAATTCTGGCGCAGGTTCCAAAAACCAATCTGAAAAATCTTTGTATCTATAACTGGCGATTGAATCGTCCCAGATAGGCACGCCATTTTGCCAGTCGACTGTCTTGTCGGACAGTTTTTGTTTGTATTCGCCCTGTGTTCCGTCCCACAGTGGTGGTCGGTTATCTTCCTCTTTTGGTTTTATGGTCAGCAACTTTGCGTTTTGTACTGGCACGATTTCAATTTGTTCTAGAACAGCGTTTTCTTGTGCGGCTGGTTCGGATTCGTCCAACATTAACGGCGCGATATCACAGTCGCTGCCAATACAATCAGATGCGCGCACTGCGTCAAAACAGAACATGCATAACAAGGACGGCAAAATAAATATTTTGGTTTTCATGCCTATCATTATATCACAAAACTTATCTGATTAAAACAGGTTTTTGTCGACATTTTTTTGTTGTGTTGTCTTTATCTGATTTTTATACTTAGGAATATATGAACATACAAACCAAAGGAAAAAAAATGAAAAAGATTTCAGTGTTTGCATTGGCTGCAGTGTTGGCTTTACCTGCGTTTGCCGAAGAAAGTGTTGAAACGCCTGTTGCCGAAGAGGTTGCGCCTGTTGCCCAAACGCCTGTTGTAGAAGAGGTTGCACCTGTTGTAGAAGAAACAACAAGGTCTGAAAATGGTTTTCCTCGTGGTTTGCAGTTTGGTGTTGGCGTGTCGGCGACCAGCGGCGTAAACGGTTTTGTTGGCTATGCCAATAAAAACTTTGATTCTTTCTGGGCAAAACGTTTTGGTGTTCGTTTTGATTTTGGAACAACTGCACCTGTTAAATCAAAATTAAATGATTTGATAAACGATATTGCGGGCGATGAAGTCGAAATTGGCGATAATTTAACTGTTTCTGATTTTGAATTAGATGCGAAGCATTATGCGGCGATGTTGGATTTTTATCCGTTTGGTAATACTTGGTTCTTGGGCGCTTGGCGTTTGACCGGTGGTTATTATTTTGGTGAAATGAATGCAACTGCGAAAATCGCAGGCACAATTGATGAATTGGATGCGGGATATCATGAATTTGAATTGATGGATACTCAGTTTCGTTATTTGGGCAATACTGTAAACGGCACAGCTGAATTTGATTGGGATTATCGTGGTCCATACTTGGGTACTGGTTTTGACTTTGGTTTGTTTGCGGGCTTTAAAATTTATTTGGACGCAGGTGTCGTCTTTACAAACAAATCCGCGCAACTGAATTTGGATGTTCCGTTCGAGGGTTTGGAAATCAATCAGGGCGACGGTTGGAAAAATGTTGTCAATGACAGTTTGCAGTCTGTCGTTGACGGTGTTATAGAAGAAACCTTGGCGGACGCTCAGTCTGAATTGGATGATTTGAAGTTCTATCCAATGGTCAAACTTGGCTTTATGTATCGCTTTTAATCTTAGGTCGCCGAACGGCGACCTTTTTTATGGAATATATGCCCGTTGCTATGCGGGCTTATATTTTTTATTCTGCACAGTATGAAAAAAACAATTGTGTCTTTGTTTTGTTTGTTGTGCTTCGATGCGTTTGCGTATGTGGGTACGCAGTTTGGTGTCGGCTTGTCTGGGCTGACGGGCTTAAATGTTTTAGGTGGTTATTATAACCCCGAATCGGAATCTTACTTATTAAGGCGTTTTGGTGTACGTGCAGATTTGGCTGATACAGACGCTTTAAAATCCGCAATCGATTCGGCGATCGATTCGTTTATGCGTGACGGGGTTGCTGTTGGCGATGGTGTAAAGATAGATAATGGAAAACTGGACGCGTGGCATGCGTCGTTATTGTTGGACTATTATCCGTTTGCGGGCGTCTGGCGTTTGACTGGTGGTTATGCGTGGGGCGGCGCAGATATGTCTGCGGATATCTTTGGTGAAATAACGACTGCGCCAGACGCACGATTCTATTTTTATCTGGCGGGCGACCACTATTATTATAATGGCAATGATTTTGGCGGTGTCACAGAAATAAATTGGAACTTTCGTGGGCCGTATCTTGGAACGGGCTTTGATATAGATTTGTTTTGTGGCTTTGTGTTGTTTTTTGACGCCGGTGTTGTTTTTACGAATCGTCCAGCCAAGGTGCATATCGATATCCCGCATGATCAGTTATATGTATATAATAAGGAATCTGGTGTGTGGCAGCCTATAACAATTCCTGCGTTGGATAATGATGTAGCGCGCGCAACGCGTGAAGCTAATGACAAATTGTCGAGTTTCAAGTTCTTTCCGATGGTAAAAATGGGCTTTTCTTACCGTTTTTAGTCGATTCGGTGTGCGAATCGTAAGGAGGCGAATCGTAAAAAATGGTTAAACCGAATCTGTTTTAAGGTTTTTAAAATTTTTTTATGCAAAAAAATGAAAAGAAAAAATGGCGGATTTTCGCGGTTTTTTGGTTTTTTTATATTTTTTTTAAATTATTTTTGAATTTCTGCTTGACTTTTTTGGAGTTTAAGCGCATAGTATGCGGGCTTTCAAGTTGAGACAACAAAACAAAAGACACTCAACCCCTGAAATTCTGCGGTTTACGGAACGAACGGTATGAATAGGGTTCCTGATAAACTCGCAAACATTGTGAATAAAAGCAGCTCATCAAAAATTCAAGAAGGGATGTGCAGACAGTTGAATTTGGAAGAATCCAAACTTTGACTAAGTCAAAAGTGCATATCCTAGA
>CAJGDG010000012.1 GCA_904502095.1 uncultured Alphaproteobacteria bacterium | reverse complement strand
AGGCAGAAGAAATTGCAAACAGCATGATAAATGTGCTAAAAAATTGGCAAACCGTTGCCAGACGCTATGGTTTACCACAAGCAGAAATCAACCGTATGGCACCCGCATTCAAGGTATGATTATTGCCCGACAAACGCATTCCGTAATTTCATTTTTAGCTGACGTCATTTTTGTATGATTTAGACACTTGTGGCTATACGATAGTGCAATTTTTTTGCTACATAATTGCTACATACTAAAAAACAGCTATACGGCGCATACACAGATATGTGCAAAAAGTGGCGGGAATCTGGGTCAACACGACATGTCGTAAAAAAAGCCCTGAAATCAAGAACTTGCTGTTAATCCGTATGTCGCTGGTTCGAGTCCGCTTTGCCCTATTTGGTTAATCAAAAAACCGCCCGGTTGGGCGGTGGTTTTTATGGCATGAGTCTGGTTGGACCACGGAACAGGAATGTTGCCTCACGCAGACTGGATAACCCCAGTAACTGTTTGATAAATCTGGCGCCGCCCATACCCCAACCGCCATGCGGTGGCATGCCATATCGAAAGCATTCCAGATACCACTGCAATCCTTCTTGATGTAGTCCTTTTTCGCGCAGTTGTTCGCACAGTTTTTCGTACGACTCTTCACGTTGGGCGCAGGTGACGATTTCAACCCCACGATACAGCAAGTCAGCCGACACCGATATAGGTTGTCCATGTTCGCCAACGCCTTTCTTGTGATAGAACGGGCGGCACTCCCATGGCCATTCGGTGATATACACAAAATCAGAACCGTAATGCTCACGCACATATTCACCCAATGCCTTTTCTTCGGCGGTGGTTATATCTGGTTCTTCGCTTGCGCAACCCATTTCACGCAAGATTTCCTTGGCACGTGCCATGGTGATGCGTGGAATTGGTTTCTTTAACTGAAACTCTGATATGCCAAAGTATTTTTCAATTTCTTTACCACATGTCTTTTTGATGGATGTCAGCATATAGCGGACCGCCTGTTCCAACTCTTGCATTACTTCTTCAAAGCTTTCGATATACGCCATTTCACCGTCAAACGATGTAAATTCTGTCGAATGTCGTGTGGTAAAGGAATGGTCTGCACGGAATGCAGGCGCAACCTCAAACACGCGTTCCAGGCCCGCCGCGATTGCCATCTGTTTGAACAATTGTGGCGATTGCGCCAGGTATGCCGTTTGGCCAAAGTATTCCAGTTTGAATAATTCCGCCCGCGATTCAGACGGTGTTGCCATGATTTTTGGGGTCTGGATTTCAATAAATCCACGCTTTTCCAAATATTCATGGTATCCGGCCGTCATCGCAGACAGCGCACGCATTATCGTTGCACTACGTGGACTGCGCAGGGACAGAAATCGCCAATCCTGGGCTTTTTCGGGTGTGATTTCAATACTGCCCTTGGTTGTGACGGGGATTGGTGTTGCCTCGGCTTTTGAAATGATTTCCAGTTCGGTCACATGGATTTCAAATCCAGATTCCGTGCTGGGAGTTTTGACAACGGTGCCTGTCACAGATATGACAGATTCTGTTGTTATTTGTTTTGCCAATTCAAAGGCCGCAGTTCCGCGTTCAATTACACACTGAACGGTTCCTGTGATTTCACGCAGAACAATAAACGTAACACTTGACTGCGCACGAATTGTTTGTGCGTGACCTTTGATAGTTATTGTTTCGCCAATTTTTTGTGGAATTTCGGCGATATGCGTTCTTATTTTAGACATCTTTAACCTCCTTTTGTGTTCGTTGTTCATGTTTTAATAAGAACACAAGGACGTTAAAACGCATATGCCAGTAATCTGAAAATATGCGTGACAACGTGGTGCCACCTTGTTTCGCAACACTGTCGCCAATGTTGCCTTTTTAACTCTCGCTGGGTTCGCCATACCATTAAAGAGTCCACTGCTGTAACGGGCAGTCCCGGGAAGTTCTAGTAAGCGCACGCATTGTACCGCCGTTCTTCTTCCGCCTCGCCATTGTTAGAGGGTCATCGGCTTTCAAATTTTATTATAGGATAAAAAATTAATATTTCAAGTTATCGCGTAAAAATATTTCACAGAGTGTAGAAAGGTGTGCAAATTCTGTTGGGTTTTCGTGCCGGTATGAACAAGCCGTACCGAACTGCATAAGAAAACGAGTCTGTTCTTCATTTTCCTAAATTTTGCCACCGACCCTTATACATACATTGGTTGTGGTGGTTGTGCCGATTTTATTTGCAAAAAACTTGTCCAGGTTCTTAAAAAATGCTATAATACTTGGGTAAAAACAAAGGGATTGCAGATGGCCAAGATGAAAGAATTTGCTCAAGGCATTGAAAGAATAAAATCTGCCGAACGATATATCGATACGGATTATATGGCCGATATGTCGCATTGGTGTGCGGTACATGCGACCAAGTATATGCCAAAGCATCACGAAGACGGTACAATGTATATTCCAACAACTGCGATGGCAACAGATTTTGATATTCCGCGTTCAACAATTCACGTAACATTAAACCATGTCGTAACAGCACACGTGGGAGGTAATTGGAACGACATGCCGATTGTGGTATTAGCACCATATAATGATGTCACAGAAAGAAATGGCAACCCGGCCGAAGTCTCGGGCACTGATACATATTGGTCGTTAAATCCAGATGCTGGTTTGATATTGCCAGAAAGTACATATATTGTGCACCCCTCTAACGATGGGCCACTGTATCAAATTGGTGAACATGGTGCGACATATAAGCGTGACAACTATACCGAAGAAGAAGTAGCACTAATAGAATCTTGGCTTAGTCCGTCCGATTTGGATATATACACAAATTATAAAAATGGCGATTTGCAGCTATGGGACATTCAAAACGAATTTTATGGTGATAAACGCGTTAAACAAATGTACGAAAGCGCCAAGGACAAACGAGCGTTTTTGCGCGGGTTGTTTGAAGAATCACGATTTGACATATTGTCGCAATACTTGCGTGATAAAGTCGTGCGACTATCAATGGAAAAAATGGGTAAACAATGGATGGACGGCATTTTAGACAACGGTGTAAGAAGTCAGATTATCGCAAATACAGCAGAAGCAGTCGGATTGCCGGGAAATTCAAGTAACAAGGGACATTCTAATTCAATATATGCTGAGATAGAGCAATGCTGGTGGCATAGTGTGAAAACCGTTTTTCATGGTAACAGTTTGGATAACATTCCAGGCATACTAACAACAACCACAGAATCACTTTATGATGTAATAGTAAAAAGGGGGCCAAATGGAATAATCCCTGAGGTGATTTCTAATATTCTTGAAAACAAACCAATAGATTTCATGAAAGTTTATGAGGGTCGTTTTAGGAACAGTATTGGGTGCAGAATTGAAACAGCAAAAATAAATCTGATAAATTATGAACAAGAGTTACAAAAATATGAAACTAATGTTTATTGCAGTTTGACAGAAACCGAAAAAAATAAATATATAAAAATGTATCAAGATAAGATTTCTAAATATCGTAAGTTCATAGAAGAAATGTCTGCCATACAAACAATAGATGATTATGATAAAAACTTGGTAAAAACAATTCGTGCCCATTGTACCAAGATGTCAGGCGAATATAATGCGTGGCGAAACAAGTTGGAAAAAGAACCGGGTTTTGAAAAACTTGTGAAACAATTGCGCGGTTTAGTTGCGTCACGCGCAATGCAACACAGTGGACGCGATGATCTTTAAACATATTTTATATTCACAATATTTATATGTTTATAACGTGTGGTGCTTTTGACCGATCGTGTAGAAAATTTTGACGACCCAGATTTAAGCAGCAAATGCTGTTGGGTTTTCGTGTCGGTATGAACAAGCCATGCCGAGCCACATTTTATACCGTCCTGTCAAAGGGCAGTTTTTCTTTGGGTTTCTAAGCTTTTTCACGGTTCGAGTTTAATTTGCCTGTTTTTTAAGGCATTATAAAAAATCAACCTTGGGCTGTGTTTTGTTGCAAGAACAATTCTTTTTTTTGTGATGTGAGGGTTAAATCTTAACGCCGTATTTGCCACGGTTTATTGGGCGATATGATAGTGCTTCGGCCAAGTCGGTCATTTCAATATCGGCCGCGCCACGCAAATCAGCGATTGTTCGTGCCAGACGCTTTATTCGGTTATATCCGCGTGCAGACATACCCATTTTTTCAGCGGCAGAATTCAGAAACGCGGTCAGATCATCATTTAGTTTTGCAAACTGTTCTAAATCAGCGCCGTCCAAATGAGCGTTAACTTTGCCTTGACGGGCGATTTGTCTGTTGCGAGCTGCGACAACCCGTTCCCGTATTTGCGCGCTGGATTCGCGTGGCGTGTTGTCTTGGGCCATTTCCCACGGATTTACAGCGTCGACATCAACATGTAAATCAATTCTGTCTAATAATGGGCCAGATATTTTATTCTGATACGCTTCGGCGCAACGCGGTGCCTTGGAACAAGACAAGGCGGCATTCCCCAAATGTCCACATGGACAAGGGTTCATTGCGGCGATTAACTGAAAGCGTGCAGGGTAGGTTGCATTTCTGCGTGCGCGTGATATTAAAATTCGACCAGATTCCATCGGTTGACGCAGTATTTCCAGTGTCGCGCGATTAAATTCGGGTAATTCGTCCAGAAATAAAACACCGTTGTGTGCCAATGAGATTTCCCCGGGTCGTGCATCGGATCCGCCGCCAGCCAGCGCAACAGGACTGGAAGTGTGGTGTACGCTGCGAAATGGGCGTGACGACATCAGCGATTTATTGTTTAATTCGCCAGCAATAGAATAAATAATAGATGTTTCCAGAATTTCTTCGGCGGTCATTTCCGGCATAATTGTCGGCAGACGCGACGCCAGCATAGTCTTCCCGGACCCCGGAGGGCCAACCATCAGCATTGCGTGTCCGCCTGCAGCGGCAATTTCCAACGCGCGTTTTGCTGCTTCTTGACCATGAACTTCGGCCATATCCAGATTGGAATTAGTGGTTGATTCCGGGGCAATCAGTTCCGGTAAAGGTAGAACCTGTGTGCCCTTAAAATGATTTATTAATTGTACCACATGAAATGGCGCCAGTATGTTTGTATGTCCCGCCCAACGTGCTTCTGCGCCCTGGTCGCCGGGGCAGATTATGCCCAGATTTTGTCCGGTTGCCCAAACGCTGGCAGGTAATACGGCGTCTGTTTTTACGATTGCACCGTTCAGTCCAACTTCGCCCAGTATAACATATTTTTCTAATTCAGATTCAGGTAAAACAGCAATGGCGCACAAAATTCCGCATAATATTGGCAAGTCAAAATGCGAGCCGCTTTTTTCCACGTCGGCAGGCGACAGGTTTACCGTTAACCGCTTTGGCGGCAAAGACAAATTCAATGCAGATAATACATTTCGTATGCGTTCTGCGGATTCTTTGACTGCGCGGTCTGCCAACCCGATAATGTTAAATTCGGGCTTTGATAATCCAGATGACAGTTGCACCTGAACATCGATTGGCGTTGCGTCCATCCCGTTAAAAATAATCGATTTCAAAGATATCATAATGATGCATTTTATAACTTGAATTAAAATTGTGCAAGTTATAATATAGACCCATAAACCAAAGGATTTATTATGCCAGCCAAGAATAAAAATGTTGCCCGTGAATGGTTTAATACTATTTTTTACGGCGCGTTAATTGCAATTGTATTTCGTAGTCTTTTGCTGGAACCGTTTAATATTCCGTCTGGTTCGATGATACCGACTTTACATGTTGGGGATCATATTTTTGTTGAAAAGTGGGCTTATGGATATTCCAGATATTCCTTCCCATTTGGGTCGTGGAATTTATGGCGCGGTCGTTTTTGGGCGACAGAACCAAAGGTTGGCGATGTTATCGTTTTTCGCAATCCTGTTAATCAGTCCCAGGATTATGTCAAGCGTTTGATTGGCATCCCGGGGGACAAGATTCAGATGATGGACGGCCGTTTATATATCAATGGCAAAATGGTTGAACGCAAAGATGCGCGCCCTTATATAGTGGCAACATTACCAAAATCTATGCGCAGTGTCGGTTATTATCGTGACAATATGTCAATCAAAGGCAATAAAATATGGGTTGATAATCAACCTGCTGACTTTAACTATACAATAGAATACAAGTCTGATGATTTTTGTAATATGTACAGCGGTGCCTGTGGCGTCTTTAATGCGACAGAATATACCGAAGTCTTACCTAATGGCGTGTCGCACAGCATAATTGAATTTACAGATTCTGCGCCGTTGGATAATACGCCTGAATTTACAGTGCCCGAAAACCACCTGTTTTTCATGGGTGACAATCGTGACAACAGCAACGACAGCCGCGGCGATGTTAGTTTTGTATCTCGTGACAATGTGTTAGGGCAGGTGTGGTTTATATGGTATTCGCATAATTACTATGCGCCAATGTTATCGCTGTGGTCTTGGGGTAATAAAATGCGCTGGGACAGATTTGGAATGGGTGTGAATTAAAATGAAAGAACTGGGATATATCTTCAAAGACAAATCTTTATTGGATTTAGCGTTAACCCAAAGTGGCGTTAATGCAGAAAAAAATAATGAACGGTTGGAATTTATTGGCGACCGTGTGCTGGGGTTAAGCGTTGCGGATTTGCTGTATAATATGTATCCAAACGAAAGTGAAGGCGAACTGGCGCGGCGTCATGCAATGTTGGTTTCAACAGAAACATTGGCGACTGTTGCGGGGCGTTTGGGTTTGGATAAATATTTGCGTCATGGCCATATGACAGCAGGGCGGGTCGCACACATATTGGCAAACGCGACCGAGGCGATTTTGGGTGCTGTTTATCTGGAATCGGGCTTTGATGCAGCGCGTGAAGTAATTGTTAACATATGGCGTGATTTGGCGGCGGCGGATATAGTTGCGCCAAAAGATCCAAAAACCGCATTACAAGAATTTGTTCAGCAATCTGATGCGGGAAATTTGCCTGTGTACGAATATTTTGATGCCGCAGGCGCGTCCCACAGCCCTGTTTTCAAGGTGTCTGTAAGCGCGATGGGGCATAGCGCAATGGGTACGGGGTCGTCTAAAAAGGCGGCCAGTGTTGCCGCAGCGGCCGCATTGTTGAAAAAACTTGCAAATTAAGGTTTTGCAGATTAAGATTACACACATAGTTAAATATAAGGAAAAAATATGTTTTCGATTTTATTAGTTTTATTGATAATCGTCGCAGTTATGATGATCGGTTTGATTTTATTACAAAAATCCGAAGGGTCTGGTATGTCTGGTTCTTCTGCAGCTGCGATGTTTGGCGGCGCGTTGACAGGGGCTGCGGCTGGAAACTTTTTGACCCGTGCAACAGCATGGTTGGCGACGATATTTTTTGTATTGTGTGCGGTTTTGGCGTTATTGGCGTCTAATTCTGCACCGCAAAATGCACAAAGTGAATTGCGTCAGGAAATTGTTCATCAGCAGGGCGAAGTGGCGCCTGTACAAAGTCCTGTGACAGAATAAAAAAATCCCCAATTTGGGGATTTTTATTTTGTTTTATTCAAATAATTAAGCGATATGTTTTTTACATTTTTGCACGCCCAGTCTGCTGGGTATGGATTTGCGCTGAATATTGTCAGTTTTTCATCTGCAACACCAAACGCGTTTATTTTTAAATTTGCATCACGATATATAAACAGTGGCTTGTGTTCTTTGTTAATCAGGTTGCGCTGAAAGTTAAAATCGCTGTTATTTTTTTTGATGATTTCTGTACAACTGTCGGCAATGTTTTTTGTGCAAAAGAATACAGGCGATGTGCAGCAAGCGCCGGATTTTTTAATGTTTTTTACAAACTCGTTTGTGTTTGTTGGTGATGTGTATCCCATTTTTTCATAGAATCCATAAGCCTTGCCCAGCGCTGTCAAATTTATGGATGTTGCATTGGTCGACATTGCGGTTTCGGCGGCGCCTAGCAATCGTGTGCCAATTCGCATTCCGTGATATTGTGGTAATACATACAAGTGTGATACATACGCGATCGCGCCTTTGACGTATCCGTTAATACAGCCGATCATTTCGTTGTTGTCATATGCGCCAAACGCAAAGTTGCAGGACAGTTTTTCCCAATACGTTTGAAACTGAATTTGGGCGTGCTCAATATATTCGCTATTAAGATTGTGTTGATATACTTCTTTCATAGTGAGTGATCTGATACGCAAAAAATCCCCCCAGATACCCGGGGTTGCTTGATTGAAAATAGGCAGTATGCTTATGTCTCTCATACTATATAATATAGTACACAATTTTCTGTTTGTCAATAATAGAGATGCGTTCCCAGCGCATCAAAATTGTTATGTGTTGCGTCTTTTATGACAATCATATTTTTGTCTGCAATCCATTTTTTTGATAATTGAATAGGAACTACTTTATCGTACTCTGCGACATAATGCGTTTGTGGTATTTGCGGCAATGTGTTCAGGTTTTTTGACTTGTGCAGTGGCGTATCATTAAAATGTTCGGTCCAGTCTTTGTGGTTTAAAACACCAGCAATAGTAATCCATTTTTGAATGTCTATATCTGGGTTTTCTTTTATAACCAGCCCCGAAATCATTGCGCCACCCGAATATCCAATCAGAACAACGGGGCGATTTTTTGCAATTTGTTTTATTGCGTCACGGACGGCGTTTACTGCGGATTCAGAAAAGCGTCCAACTGTCCAATCTTCAATGTTGCAGTTTGGCGACATAATATATTGGCATGGGCGTGCAATATATGCAACATTCGGGGCGGAATTGCCTGCCGCCAGATCTCGAACCAAGGTATTGTGCGGCGTTGGATTGTTGGTTGGGTTCCCGTATGCGTCAAAGGCGTGCCCATCGCCTTCGATATATATATGAACAGGGGACGCAGAATCTGTGTTTTTTTGATATGTTTGCAATGTAAAATCGTCTGTTTTTATGCGTTGGGGCACAAACTGGGGTGGTGCGACCCAGGTGGTTGTGCAGCCCGCTAAAATTAATGTAAAAAACAAATTTGTCGTTTTCATGCCTTGTTTATCAGGATAATCTGTAGTCAGAAAAAAATCAAAAAAATAATAGGTTGACAAAACGCTTGACAAAAAACGATTGTAGTTTAATAATTGCGTTAAAAGACAGAGGATTTATTATGGCAGATAAAAAGAAAATGAATGCGGCAACTCGTCGTGTAAAAAGTGGCAAAAAGATTCAGCCAAAAAAGACGCAGCGCCGGACAGGTTTTTGGAAACGTGTTTGGAATATTATCTGTTGGCCGTTTCGCAAACTGGCAAAGATTTGCCGCGCGATTTGGAAATGGATTTGTGGTTTGAATTTAATTGGGTTATTAAATGCGACATTACTGATTGCGATAATTGTATTGTTTACCATGCTGATTCTTGATTTTACAAAATGCGGCAAACGTTCAGTTGTAATAATGGCACCCGTTGCAGAGCAAACAATTCCAACATTGCCAATGAAAAACAAAACAGCAAATAAATCTGTAAATGTTGTTCCTGTAAAAAAGTATGAAATTGAAAGCGCAAAGCGTCAGGTTGCACAGCAAAAAAAACATTTTTCTGGCGATTTGATAATTGACAGTCGTGGCGCAGGCAAACTGTTGCAAAATCAGTCGCAGGTTGACGGGAATGTATATGTGCAAAATATGACCAAATACACATTGCCTTGTGATGTGGTTATTAATGGGAATTTATTCTTGCGCGACATTGGTTTATTGCAATTCTGTGGTGAATTTACAGTCACTGGCAATATTTATGTCAGTCCGCGTTCTACATTTGGCCCGATTCCAAAAACAGCGCGTATAGGCGGCTATGTCGTTTTATAAAAATGTCGCATTTTGCGACATTTTTTCATGGCGCAGAATGAAAAAAACATTTATAATTAATTTGTATAACAATAACCAAGGAAGGGAATTATGTTTGAAAAAATATTAAATGTTTTGGCAAAAAATTTGGGCTATACGGTCGTGTTGGCTGTTGCGGTTTTGTTGTTTGCTGTATTTTCTGATGGGCTGATTGCTGGCTTGATAACTGCGGTTTCTGCATTGTTGGTTTATACATGCGTTCAGGCGTTGTACCAGGAATACAAAAAAGAGCCTGCAAAAAAATCTGCGCCAGCTAAAAAAGCAACAAGTGCAAAAAAGAAAGCAAAGAAATAATAAAAATCTGCCAATTGGCAGATTTTTGTTTTTATCAAACTGTATTTTGTGATATAATAATAGGCATGAGAAAAAGAAATTTATTTATTTTGCCAGTATTATCATGTTTATTGGCATTGCCTGCGTCTGCTGATTGGCAGTATTCGGGCGTTTATGTTGGCGACGGTTGGTACGAAGATGACGGGTCTCGATTTGTGTTATCTGTCCGTGGTGGCGCGTCGATGGGGTTCGGTTCTATTAAAAACAAGGTTGGCGGCTTGGCAACCGATTTGTATCGTGGGCCAAATGGTGAAATTCAAACAGTTGGATATTGTGAACAAAACGATTGTTCCGATTGGGAATATGCCGGCTTTGTCGAATGGTCTGATTTGCCATCAGACAAAGATTTGGACAGTTTTTCATTCGCAGCGGGGGCCAGTGTGGGCTGGATCATGCCAAATCAACCACAGTGGCGATTTGAAGCGGGTTGGGATCACATTTCCAAAAGCGATTATAACGCGTCCCCAATGTTCAGCGGCGATGCAACAATCCAGGGCGGGGCGTTAAGCGGCGCCACATTGTCATTGGAAAGCGGTTCAGTTAATTCAGAAATTACGACCGATGTTATCAGCATAATGGCGTTTTATGATTTTTATTCTGGTTTACAGAAACCATTGGCTGCCGCGATTCCGTATGTTGGATTTGGGCTGGGGTATGCAGACACAAAAACCGTCTTGAATTTATCAGACCCGTATGGTGATATTTCGTATCAGGGCGAATTGGCGCAATATGGCGAAGTTGTTGATGGCGCAATTGAATTTTATAAATCTGAATACAGCACATCAAATGTTGCGGGTTTATTGGCGTTGGGCGTTTCGTACGGTGTGACAGAAACTATGTTTTTTGATTTTGGTGCGCGCTTGATGTATATCCCGCGTGTAAAGTGGGAACTAAGCAACGAAGATGGCAGCAAACATCGTGAATTCTTTGATGCAGAAAACCTGATATACGCAAATATTATGTTGGGATTGCGATTTGAATTTTAAAAAACGCCCGTCTGGGCGTTTTTTTATTTCTGAATAAAGTGAACGCTGTATTGTGGTTTTTTATCGTTCCCCAATGATGCGCGTATAACTTTATTTGATGCAACCTGAGCTGCGCGAACCAAGTTATTGCGGTCTTTGCGTTCGGCTTTGGTCAGGCCATCAATTGCCTTGGCGATTTCGATTTGAATTTGACGCTTCATAAACCCTGTTTCGTCTGTTTCAAACACGCCCGCGCTTGAAACTTCTGGCGCGCCCTTTAAAAATCCGCGTTTATCCACAGGCAGCGTGACAAATACCGCGCCATTAGACGCAATCTTTTTACGGTTTTTATATACTTGGTCGTTTGCGCTGCGTTCTGTTTCGCCTTCCATAACAACATAGCTGGTATCGATTGTTTCGGCAACATATGGTTCTGCGCCATCGCTGAACGCAATCATTTCACCATTGTGCACAACCATCATATGTTTTGCGCCACCGCGTTCCATTGCCATTTTTCCGTTCAGCATCTCATTAATATAATCGCCGTGCATTGGAACGGAAACTTGGGGATGAACCATATCATAAAATCTTTCCAATTCTGGTCGTCCTGCGTGACCGCTGGCGTGCAGATTGTCGGTGTCGAATATAGTATGTGTTTTAACGCCCATTCGTGCCAATTTGTTGTACAGGTGCGAAACATCCTGTTCGCGACCCGGAATAATAATAGCGCTGAAAACAACTGTGTCTGTTGCTTGCAGTTTCATTTCTTTTACCTGACCGTGGCACAGGCGGGTTAACATTGCGAATTTTTCCCCCTGAGAACCAGTTAAAAAGATTGCTTGTTTTTCAGCAGGCAAATCTTTGATTTCGCTGTGCAGATAAACATCGTCTTTCTTTAAATATCCCAGTTTAATGCCCATTTCGCGGAATTCTGGTAATCCGACATACGGTACAGGGTTTGGATTGCTGCGTTCTTTGATTGCCGCGACGCGACCTGCGCTTCGTGCGGCTTCGGCGAACATTTTGATGCGCGCCAAACTGCGTGAATAACCTGTCACAATAACGCGCCCAGGTGCATTTTTCATAATTTCTGTTAATGTGTCACGAACCTGTGTTTCTGTCACTTGCTTTGTTTGGCGTGAAGAATTTGTAGAATCGCACATACACGCCAATAATTTTGGGTCGGAACCAATTTCTGCCAATCTAGCAAAGTCTGTTGGCGCCTCGATTGGGATGTCGTCATTAAATGTCCAGTCGCCAGTATGCAGTATTTTACCTGCGCCAGTTTTGATGATTAACATCTGGGCCTCTGGAATACTGTGTGTCACATGGAAAGTTTCTATTTCAAATGGGTTTAAATCCAATGTTGCACCATTGTGGTCAAATTCAACAATGTCTTTATATGGGTCAAAGTCCATTTCGATGCCCGCAAAAGTCTGACGCAAGATTTCTGCAGGGAATCGTGTGCAGTAAATAGGTTTTCTAAATTTTGGCCAAATATATTTCAGCGCACCGATATGATCTTCGTGGCCGTGTGTTATAATAAAACCAACGACATCCTTTTTGCGTTTTTCCAACCATGTTGTGTCACAGTATTGAACATCACCGGCACCGATTTCTTCGTCCAAGAATCCCATCCCACAATCAACAATCAGATATTTACCTTTGTATTTATACAAGTACATATTCTGGCCGATGTGTTCCAATCCGCCCAACGCCATAAAGTACACTTTGTTATCGTTTGTATCTGCTTCGTGTTTAGGGGTGCCTTTGATAGCCTTTGGTGTTTTGGGTGTGGCACCTTTTTTTTGTTCTGTTTTCTTTTCTTTTACTTTTACCATTTATAATCCTTTTTAATGGTTATTGTTATGCACAGCCACTCAATTCATTGCCAATAAAGAAAGTCTGTCTTTATTCGTAGTGAATCTGTGACTGTGCGGCTTTATTGTCCCAGAAAACGCTGGGTAAATCTGTATGGATATATTCATATCCGATTTATAATCCCTGCTACAAATATAATGATAGTACAAAATTGTTTAAAATCAAGGGGATAAAGAGTGCAGGCAATTTTATCTGCCTTTTAAAATTCTGGCTTTGTTTTTATCCCACTCGCGCTGTTTGATTGTTTCGCGTTTGTCGACCTTGTTTTTACCATATCCGATACCCAATAAAACCTTTAATTTTCCACGATTGTTGAAATACAGTTTTAATGGTACAATTGTTGCGCCTTTTTCCTGTAATTTTCCAATCAGTCGGTTAATTTGGTTGCGGTGCAGTAATAATTGACGGCTGCGTCTTTCATCAAAGTTCACGATGCGTGCCGCAGTTGGTAATTTTTGAATCTCGACCCCGGCCAGAAATAAATTGTCCCCACGGCGTTGCACAAACCCGTCAACAATTGTCACCAACCCATATCGAATAGATTTAATTTCAGCCCCAGTCAATGAAATCCCGGCTTCTATTGTGTCTTCAATAGAATAACTGAACCGCGCCTTGCGATTTTCAGAAACCTGACCAAATTTTATAATATTTCGTGCCATTTTACATTTGTATTTTTGGATATAAATTTTTTACATTTTCCATCA
This sequence comes from uncultured Alphaproteobacteria bacterium, assembly GCA_904502095.1. GTDB lineage: Bacteria > Pseudomonadota > Alphaproteobacteria > Rs-D84 > Rs-D84 > Enterousia. The sequence goes on along the minus strand of CAJGDG010000012.1, from coordinate 18,917 downwards.
GTATAGTTTCCAATTCGTCTAATTGCAAATTTTTAATATCTGCCAGCACGCGTGCTGTTTCAACAACCATATATGGTTCACATGTTTTCCCGCGGTGTGGCACAGGTGCGCAATATGGCGCATCGGTTTCGATAACAATTCTGTCTGTTGGGATTTTTGCAAATGTTTCGCGTATCTCGGCAGAATTTTTAAAAGTTAAAATACCGCTGGCTGAAAAGAAAAATCCACGGTCCAGCATTTTTTTTGCTAAATTCCACGAACTGGTAAAGCAGTGCATAACACCGCGTACATCGCCCTTTAAAATTGCTGCTGTATCTTCTTCGGCATCACGGGTATGAATTGCCACGGGCAGAGCGTTTCTTTTTGCTATTTCCAACTGCTGTTCAAACAGTTTAATTTGTTCGTGGCGTGTATCAGCACTGTAATGATAATCCAGCCCAATTTCGCCAACGCCAACAACGCACGGTTTTTGCAATATTTCATCGGTTATACAACTATCTGCATCCACAGGCGCAGATTCAGGATGAATTCCGATTGTGCAGTATATATTGTCATACAGGTTTGCGATTTCGATTGCCTGGGCAATGTCGCCAGGCGCTGCGGTTGGGCAAATCATAATACCAACGCCTGCATCTGTTGCGCGCGATATAACATTTTCAATTCCGTCTGTGTATCTGTCGGTCAAATGGCAATGAGTATCTATAAACATTTTTTTATTTCCATAATAATTTTAAAAACGCCAATTTCGGGTTCTAAATACAAATTTTTAATATCTGCAATTGCGTGTGTGACATTTGGATAAAGTTCTGCCAACCCAAAATTCGCAACCGCATCCAACAGAATATCATAAAGGGCAGGGTCGCCTGCAATTTTTTTTGCCAACGCCATAATATCGCCACTGTTTGCGCGTGCGTTTTGTAATAAATCAATCAGTTCCGCATAAATTGCATCGCCCCCGGATGTTTTTAGCGCAGCGATATTACCAAAACTGCCATTTGACAGGCGCAGCGTTTCAGTGCTTATATCATCTTCGGGCATAAATTTAACGCACAGTTCGCGCAACTGTGATATGTTTAATGGACGCATTTTTTCAACCCGCGCGCGCGACCGCACAGTTGGTAAAACATTTGCTAATTGATGAACAACCAACAGAAACAGTGTTTTTGCAGGTGGTTCCTCCAACAATTTCAAAATAGCATTTGATGCAGATTTATTTAATTGGTCAACAGAATCAATCAATACCACACGCCAATCGCCTGACATAGATGACATCTGCATTTTATCAATCATTGCGCGAACGGTATGCACAGAAATAACCTTGCTGTCAGTTTTTTGTTTTCCGTTTTGATCGATATTTCTGTCTTGGTCAATTATGAAAAAGTCACCGACATTACCATAAACCATTTTCGCAATTTTGTACGCCAATGTTGCTTTGCCAATTCCCTTTGAACCCGCCAACATCCACACAGGATGTATAGGTCGTACATCGCGTTGGTTCCACGCAACAATAAAGTTGTTTAATGTATCTGTATGCCCAACCAGATATTCATTATCCATTGGGTGTGGAAATTCATATGCAGAACGGGTTTTCTTTTTAGGCGCCATTTTACAACCCCAACATTACTTTTATATTTTTTATTACGCGTCCAAAGAATTGAGTTTTTGAAACTTTGTTTTTTGCGACCAACGGCGCGCGTGCAATTTCGCGACCGTTTTGTTGTGCGATCAGAAAACCGACTTCATCACCTGCCTGAATTGGGGCGGACAAAGGTTCGTCAAAGCGCGCCAACACACGAATATTTTTCAGCCCATCTTTTTTGTCGACAGTAATAGCAAAAGGTTTACTGACAGTTGCGGCCACTGTTGGCTGACGACCATACCACACAGGGATTTGTGTGACTTCGTCCCCTGGCACAAAGAAAGTTTTGCCTGTTGTGTTTGCGTATCCATATTCCAGCAACTTTTTCATTTCTGCGGCCAACGCATCGTGTCCTTTGCCGTTAAATCCGTTGATGATGCCTATTAATCTGCGACCGCCTACCTTGGCGCTGGCGACCATGCCGTATCCGCCGTCGTTTGTATGCCCGGTTTTCAGGCCGTCTGCACCACGCATATTGAACAACAGTTTGTTATAGTTTACCATATGTGTGCGTCCCCATTCGCGGCACCAATCTGTTTTATGTTCTTTGAATTCAAATCGTTTGGTCGCGAACATCGGATAAATTTCACTGTGTTCAGAAATAATATGCGCTGCCAACATTGCCAGTTCACGACTTGTCATCAGATTGTTTGGGTCGGGCAAGCCGCTGGCGTTCCCAAACGAAGATTGTTCCATACCGATACTGCGCGCTTTATCAGTCATCTTTTTGGTAAACGCAATTTCAGAACCAGCCAAGTGTTCTGCAACCACGACAGATGCATCGCCCCCAGACAACACAATCAGTCCCAATATCAAATCCTGCACGGTAATGGTCTGACCTGCAACTAAACATATTTTGCTGGCAGGATACCATTCAGGACGATTATAGTCTGCGTTTTCACCAACTGTAATTCTGGTATCCATGTTCAGGTTCCCGGCCTTGACTTCGTCGAACAACACAGCCAATGTCATTAACTTTATCATTGATGAAGGCGGCATTAATTTGTCGGCATTTTTTGCAACAATCTCGGCCCCAGAATCAAAGTCAATCAAAAACGCAGATTTTGCGCGTGTCTGGAATTCCGCATTTACGGTTCCTGATATTGATATTAAAAATAAAGCAAATAAAATCTTTTTCATAAAACAGATACTAGCAATTATAAAACTTATTTCCAACAGATTTTTTTATTTTTCTGTCGTCGTGTGTACCGACCACAAAAAAAACGCCCGTTTGGGCGTTTTCTTACATCATCGGGGGCATTCCACCACCCATTTGTGGTGCATTTGTTTTTTCTTCTGGAATTTCCGTCATAACTGCCCCGGTTGTCAGCATTACGCCGGCCGTACTTGCCGCCGCAGCGATGGCTGTTTTTACAACCTTGGCGGGGTCAATAATCCCAGCCGCCATCATGTCAACATATTCGCCGGTCTGGGCATTGTATCCAAAATTATAATCCTTGGATTCCATAACTTTGCCAACAACAATTTCGCCAGACATACCTGCATTTTCTGCAATTTGTGCACATGGCGCAACGATTGCACGGCGTACAATATCGATGCCGACATTTTGGTCTGTATTTGCGCCGGTTAATTTTTCCAATGCGCTTGTTGCGCGTACCAGTGCAATACCACCGCCTGCAACAATTCCTCCGGCAACTGCTGCGCGTGTTGCAGCCAATGCATCATCAACACGGTCTTTCTTTTCTTTTACTTCGACTTCGGTCATTCCGCCAACTTTGATAACGGCAACTCCGCCGACCAATTTGGCCAATCTTTCAGACAGTTTTTCGCGGTCGTAATCGCTGGTCGTTGTCTGAATCGCAGCGCGAATTTCATCAGCGCGTGCAGCGATTGCAGATTTGTCGCCACCACCATGTGCCAACAATGTAGAATCTTTGCTGACAACGACTTTTTTTGCGCTGCCCAATACTGCAGGTGTGATGTTTTCAAATGTCATTCCCATATCATCAGAAATAACAGTTGCGCCTGTGACGATTGCAATATCTTTCAGCATTTCTTTGCGTCTGTCGCCAAACCCAGGGGCCTTTACTGCGCAAACTTTCAATCCGCCACGCAGACGATTTAATACCAATGTTGCCAACGCTTCGGATTCGACATCTTCGGCGATAATCAACAATGGTTTACCAGATTGTGCGATTGGTTCCAGAATAGGCAACAATGCCTGTAATCCTGTAATTTTCTTTTCAGAAACCAAGATGTGTGCGCCATCCAGTTCTGCCAACATTTTTTCGCTGTTTGTCACAAAGTATGGCGACATAAAACCTTGGTCAAATTGCATGCCTTCGACGACATCAATCTCTGTGTCCAGGCCTTTTGCTTCTTCAACGGTGATAACGCCTTCTTTGCCAACGCGTTCCATTGCGTTCGCGATTTTTTCGCCGATGTCAGAATCGCTGTTTGCAGAAATAGTTGCGACCTGTGCGATTTCTGCGCTGTCTTTGACAGGGCGTGCATGTGCATCAATATCAGCAATAACTGCCGCAGTTGCCATATCGATACCGCGTTTTACATCCATAGGATTCATACCCGCCGCGATAACACGACGACCTTCACGGATAAGTTTTTGTGCCAATACTGTTGCGGTTGTTGTTCCATCGCCTGCATCGTCGCCCGCTTTTTTTGCAACTTCTTGAACCATACGCGCGCCGATATTTTCCTGGGGATCTTTCAGTGATACTGCCTTTGCAACAGTCACCCCGTCTTTGGTTGCAACAGGCGCGCCATAGGATTTTTCAATAACGACTGTGCGCCCCTTTGGCCCCATAGTGATTTTAACAGCGTTTGCCAATTTGTCGACCCCTGCCGCCATTTTTTCTGTATCAAAAATAATATCTTTTGCCATTTTTTTGTTTTCCTTTGCTTATTCCAAAATCCCCAGAATATCTGTTTCTTTGATTAAGACATAATCACGCCCATCTATTTTAACTTCGTTTGCGGACGCGGCCCACTTTGCGAACAATATTGTGTCGCCTTCTTTAACGGTTAATGGGGTTAATTTTTCGCCATTATAAATACCGTCGCCCACAGCGATAACCCGCCCACGCGATGGTTTTTCTTTGGCATTATCTGGGATAATAATTCCGCCTGCCGTGATATTTTCTTCTTCGATTCTTTCCAGCAGAACATAATTGTGTAAAGGTTTAAACATATACAATCTCCTTTAACTTTAAAACCTGTGTCATTGATATAGTCTAAAAAATGTTGATTTCAAGTCTATATTTTAATATTCTGAAACAGAAAAACAAGGGGAATAAAAATATGTACGATAAAAACAATGTATTTGCAAAGATAGTTCGGGGCGAAATTCCAACAAATAAAATTTGTGAAAACGCGTATGCGTTGTCTTTTTATGATGTTAATCCTGTGGCGAAAACACATGTTTTGATTATTCCAAAGGGCGAATATGAAAATATGTTTGATTTTTTACATAATGCGTCCACGGACGAACATGCGGCTTTTTGGGATTGTGTCAAAGATACAGCGCACAAAATGAAATGTGATGATGCGTGCAATTTGATTGCGAATGTTGGTCGTGGGACTTTCTTTTATCAAAGCGTTCCGCACTTTCATTTACACATAATTGCCGGTGAAAAACTGCAAGATTTTGCAGATATGGCTCAGTAAACTATGCGTATTACAGTCCGTGTTATTCCGCGTGCAAAAATAAATCGGGTTGAAATTCAACCCGATGGTGTTGTGCGCGTTCACACAACAACTGCGCCAACAGATGGCAAGGCAACAAATGATGTAATAAAAATGCTGGCTGAACATTATAAAGTGCCCAAAACCAGCATTAAACTTATTCGCGGTGCAACATCGCGCGATAAAATATTTGAAATTTAAAAATTCAAAATTTGTTGTGTTAATTCTTCGACGGAATCAGCGTTGAACATAGCGTACCCTTCCATTGTGCTGATAAAGCCGTTTTTCATCATATGCTCAATCATTTCTGCCAATGGTGCCCAGAAGTTTCCAGTATTCAAAAAGAACAGTGGTTTATTGGTTTCACCAATTTGTTGCATCGTCATAATGTCGGTCAGTTCATTCAGTGTACCAATTCCACCCGGCAAAATAATAAAAGCATCAGACATTTCGAACATTGTTTGTTTTCGTTCATTAACGCCATCCACGATTTGCAATTCGATTCCTTCGTGTGCGGGCTCTTGTAATGCGATAACATCGTTTGTTGAAACACCACGCACATCGCCACCATTTTCCAGTGCTGCGCCTGCAACTGTACCCATCAGTCCGACATCGCCACCGCCAAATACCATACGAATACCGTTTTTTGCCAACATTTCGCCCACGGCGTGTGCGTCTTTTGCGAATTGTGGGTTGTTTCCAAATTGATGTCCGCAGTAAACTGCGATTGATTTTAAAGTTTCTGCCATTTATTTTTCCTTTATTTTTCTAAATTATAGCATAAAATAATCAAACAATGAACGAAAAGTTTTTGGATTTTATTCGTAAATACCAAGGTTCGCGCCTGGCTGTTGCGGTCAGTGGCGGTGTTGATTCTGTATGCTTGTTGTATTGGTTGTCTGAATTAAATATGAACATAACAGCCCTGCATGTCAACCATGGATTGCGCGTTGCCGCGGATACAGAAACACAATATGTTGCGGATTTATGTAAAGAATTGAATATTCCATGCCAAATTTTCTATTGGTCTGGGGACAAGCCTGAATCAGGACTAGAGGCAGCCGCCCGTGACGCACGCTATAAATTTATGACAGATTGGTGCACAGAAAATAATATAGACGCATTGGTTGTTGCGCATCAGGCCGATGACCAGATTGAAACATTTTTAATGAATTTGGCGCGGGGCAGTGGGGTTGTTGGACTGTCTGCAATGCAGCCTGAAACATATCGTGACGGGGTTAAAATTATCAGACCGTTATTAAATGTTTATCGTAGGGAGTTAGTCGATTATTGTCAGAAGAATAAAATTAAATACTTTTTTGACGAAATGAACGATGATGAAAATTATACCCGTGTAAAAATTCGTAAAAATCGTCATTTGCTGTCCGACAAGTTGGGAATTACAGATGATCGAATTTTATTGGCGGTTGAAAACCTGTCGCGCACCCGTAATGCGCTGGATAATGATGTGTCGGCACGGGTTGCAGATGTCCTGTACGATGGGTATGCATTGTTTACAGATTCTTTTCTATTTGACCTGCCACCTGATATTGGTTTAAAGTGTCTGGGTGTGTTAATACAAACGATTGGGGGGGATGATTATCAGCCGCGCTTGAATTCGTTGATGTTTGCACTAAGTAAATTAAAGTCAGATTGTAAATTTACATTGGGGCATTGTACAATTCGGCGATTCAAAAATCAGATTTTAATTGTTCCCGAAGGCGCAAAAACAAGTATCAGGAAGAAAAATGAAAAACTTAAAAGACTTGCACAAAAAAAACAATAATCAAATTAACTCTAAAAAGCGCGACAGGGCATCAATGTTTTTGGCGTTGTTTGCGGTGTTGTTTATTGCCGTTGGCGCGTTTGTGTTTAAAAATGGTGGCGTGTCGGGTACGCCAATGTTGGGGACAAACCCATCGCGTCCTGTGGAATTATCTTTTTCAGATATATTAAGACGCGCATCAGATATTAAAACAATGACAATAAATGGCGACCACGCAACGGGCGTGTTGGCGGACGGTACAAAATATACCGCCACAATCACATACGACCCAGAAATGTTGGCTAAATTATCAGAAAGCGGCACCGCAATTACAATTGATACATCAAAAACTTGGTTTGAATCGATTGCGACATTTGCACCATTGTTGTTGACTTTGTTGTTTATATTCTGGTTGGTTCGTGGTTTTCGTCGTGGTGGTGCAGGCGGCATTGGTCGCAGTCTAATCAATCAAAATCCGACCAAGATTGCCACAGGCAAACCAAAGACAACATTCAAAGATGTTGCAGGTATTGATTCTGAAAAGCAGGAATTGTCTGAAATTGTCGACTTTTTAAAGAATAAAGACAAGTATAAAAATCTGGGGGCGCGTGTGCCGCGTGGTGTTTTGCTGTCGGGTTTGCCGGGCACGGGTAAAACATTGTTGGCGCGTGCAATCGCAGGCGAAGCAGATGTTCCGTTCTTTGCGGCATCAGGCTCTGATTTTTCAGGTATTATTGTTGGTTTGGGCGTTGCAAAAATCAAAGAGATCTTTGATATGGCAAAGCGTAATGCGCCATGCATATTATTTATTGATGAAATTGATGCAATCGGTCAGAAACGCTCGACACATTCATATAACGATCAAGACCGTGAACAGACCTTGAATCAGTTGTTGATTGAAATGGACGGTTTTGCGAATGACACAGGTATTATTGTTATTGGGGCGACTAACCGTGTAGATATGCTGGATCCTGCATTGTTGCGCCCAGGTCGCTTTGACCGCCAGGTATATATTGAGTTGCCTGATATGTCTGGTCGCCGTGAAATTTTAGATTTATATGCCAAAAAGGTTAAAATTGCATCTGATGTAAATCTGCAAGATTTGGCTCGTGGTACAACTGGTTTTTCTGGCGCAGATTTGGAAAATCTGTTGAACGAAGCAGCATTACACGCGGTTCGTAATGGTCGTAATGAAATTACAGCAGATGATATCGAAGAAGCGCGCGATAAAATTATTATGGGACCACGCAAAATCCGCAAAATGCGTCCCGAAGATATTAAATTAACTGCCTATCACGAAGCGGGACATGCATTTGTCAGTTTGATGTATGCTGATATCACAGATCCAATTCACAAAGCAACAATTATTCCACGCGGTCGTGCGTTGGGTATGGTTCAGCATTTGCCAATTGATGACAAAGTTTCGATGACATTGGCCGAAGTTCGTGCGAATTTATCAATCGCATTGGCTGGGCGCAGCGCCGAAGAAATCTTCTTTGGTTCTGACAAAATCACAACTGGTGCAGAAAGCGATATTGCGATGGCAACCCGTTTGGCGCGTTATTCTATTACAACAGCCGGTTTGTCTAAAAAGATTGGTTTGGCTGCGATTAATCAGGTTGGAACATTTGGTGTTCGTGGTGCGCTGGAAAACGCGTCTGAAAAAACAGCAGAATTGGTTGATAATGAAATCAAGGCCTGGTTGGATGCGGCGCACAGTGATGCAACTAAACACTTGGTTAAAAACAAAAAGACTGTTGAAAAATTGGCAGACGAATTGTTAAAACGCGAAACATTAACCGGCGAAGAAATTCGTGAAATTGTATTCGGAAAAACAAAACAGAAAACCGCAAAAAAGACGGTCAAAAAAGATGCATCAAAAACTAAAAAATAATAAATTCGATTTGCTGCAAATGCCACCACATAATACACAATCTGTGGTGGTTTCTGTCGGCAAAGATTGTGTTATTTTTGACCCATGGGGCAGTGTGGATGATTGGGCAAAATATCTGGACAGTCATAATTTAAAATTGCGTGCGATTTATGTGACGCACGGGCATCCTGATCATATTGCAGCGGCACCTAAATTGGCCCAGAAATATAATGTAAATTGGTATTTACACAACGGTGATTTTCGTCTTGTTGGATGGGGTAATGATTTGCTGACTTATTTTAATTTGCCACCAATAACACTAGACGATGTCCGCCCAACCGCCCTGGATTTGTCGCGTACAGAAATTTTGCCAGGTGTCTTTATGGATGTTGTCGAAACGCCTGGGCATACACCTGGTGGTGTGGCATATTATTTCCCGGATGAACAGGTTATAATTATTGGGGACACAATATTCCAAGAATCTATTGGTCGTTATGATTTGCCAGGCGGCGACAAGAATATGTTGTTCCGGTCTATTTCTGTAATTGCGGGTATGAATTTACCGCCTGATACCGAAGTAATACATGGGCATGGTATGGCGACAACAGTTGATTGGTTGCAAAAAAACAATCCGTATTTTCATAACTAAAAAAACGCCCCGTTTTGGGGTGTTTTTTATCGCTGTTTTTCTTTCAAGAACCAGTCGATGGCAACTGGTGCGGCGGCTGTTGGTCCGCGCTGTTGATTATAGTGGCTTGCAGGGTTTTTATCGTATGGTGCGCGGTGTCCAGAAAATTTTTCATAATAAATCTGGCCAATTCGCATATATGGATATACAACAGTTGGATACAATGTTTTTATTTCCAGTGTCCATTGCCCACAGAATCCATCATCGCCGCGCCCAGCAGTGTGATGATTTAAGATAAAATTGCGCCCAATACTTGATTTTCCATCGATATAAGGAAACAAATTGCGTGTTTCTGTATATTCTAGTGTTGTGCCCAAGTATCCAATAAGTGGCGACAAAATCAATCCTGTTTCAGGAATTTTAATTTCTGTCGTTTCGTGATGCTCTGGATTTGTTGGGTCGATTAAGAATTTTGGGTTTGTTGGGTTAAATTCGTAGTTTTGAGTTTTAAATAAAAAATAGGTTGTCTCATTTTCGAACCAATCACGCATATCATGTGATTTTATGTCGCCCTTGTATTCAATCGCAGGTTTCATACCGTGTGGAATTGTATGTGTGTATACGCGCAAAGTATTGTCCAGATGCAAGTCATAGCTGTTTGATCCCAAACAGCGTAAATCGAACGGTTCGATGACAATGTCTGGCAAACCAATTTTCATATCTGTTGCTTTTTTATAAATTTCTGGTCCAGTTAATTGCATTGTAAAAATCCTTTGTTTTTTATCTGTATCACATATGTCGGAATATGCAAGATTTTTGTTCACTTTTGAAATTAGTGTGCTATCGTTAAACACATGACAGAAAAAACATATTCAGGCTTTGTTGCGATAATTGGTCCAACAAATGCCGGCAAAAGTACATTATTAAATCAAATTATGGGGCAAAAGGTTTCCATTGTTTCGCACAAGGTTCAGACCACACGAACCCGTCTGCGTGCGGTGAAAATGGTTGGCCCGCGCCAGTTGATATTTGTCGATACCCCCGGTGTTTTCAAGCCATCACGCCGATTGGACAGGGCGATGGTTGCTGCTGCGATGGATGCGGTATCTGATGCCGATGCGGTATTGCTGTTGATTGACGCACAAAAGGGTATAACCGAAACAATTCGTGCATTGGCGGAAAAAATTGCCGATCGTCCAAACATCTTTGTCGCATTGAACAAGGTTGACGCGATTCCAAAACTGGAATTATTGCCAATGGTGGCAGAAATTTCTGAAATGGCGCCATGGCGCGAAATCTTTATGATTTCGGCATTGAAAAATGACGGCATTGATGCGATGTTAAAATCGTTGGCCGATGTTATGCCGGAAAGCCCATACTTGTTTGATACAGTTGATGCGCCCGATGTGCCTGATGAATTGTATTTGGCGGAATTGACCCGCGAAAAGATTTATAAATACATCCACCAAGAATTGCCATACCATATCAATGTTGTGACAGAGCGCGTTGATGTTGATGACGAAGGCGTATTGGATATTTATCAAAAAATTGCTGTTCGTAATGACGGGCATAAAAAGATTGTTGTTGGTCGTGGTGGGGAACAGTTAAAACGCATTGGTACCGCTGCCCGTCATGATATTCAGGATCAGTGGGGTGTAAACGCGCGTCTGCATTTGTTTGTGCGTGTAGAGCCAGATTGGGAAGAAAAAGCAGAAAACTATATTGACCAAGGTTTAGATTTCGGAAAATAATTTACAATGTTGACTACATCTGATTTTGATTTTGATTTGCCAACAGATTTAATTGCGTCACATCCATTGCCACAACGCGATGCGTCGCGTATGTTGGTGGTTCGGGGCAGGGCGCAAGAAGACAAACAGATTCGCGAATTTCTGGATTTTTTACAGCCTGGTGATGTTGTTGTTTTTAATAATTCGCGTGTAATTCCTGCGCGATTCATGGCGGACGGGAAACACGAAATCACATTGCATACAGAAACAGATGATGGGTGTTGGTGGGGACTGTGTAAAAAGTTCGGCAAAATAAAAGTTGGCACAATTTTGGCATTGGATGACGGCACTCAGATACAGGTTGTTGATATCGATGAAGAAAGTGGTTTGAAAATAAAATTCCTGTGTGAAAATACCTTTGATGTTTTAAACCGTGTTGGCAAAATGCCATTGCCACCATATATGAAACGCGAAGAACAATCTGCGGACCGAGAACGTTATCAGACGGTGTATTCTTCTCCTTTGGGGTCTATGGCTGCCCCGACAGCGGGGTTGCATTTTACAAATGAAATGTTGGATGAAATTCGCGCGCGTGGTGCAAAAATTGTAAATGTCACATTACATGTTGGGGCAGGTACTTGGATGCCTGTTAAAACCGAAGATTTATCTCAACATAAAATGCACAGTGAATGGTGCTGTGTCACACCCGAACAGGCAGATGTTATTAACAATGCAACGCGTGTAATTGCTGTTGGTACAACTTCTATGCGCACATTGGAAAGTGCCGCCCGGGATGCTATGGACGGTCAGCGTGTTGCACCAATTTGCACAAACACATCGATATTCATTACACCAGGGTATCGGTTTCGTGCAGTCGATGTTTTGTTAACTAATTTTCATTTGCCAAAATCTACATTGTTTATGCTGGTTTCTGCGTTTGCAGGCCTGCCAGAAATGAAGGCTGCGTATAAACACGCAATCGATGAACAATACAGATTTTTCAGTTATGGCGATTGTTGCCTGTTATTTAAAAAGGATGAATAAAAAATGGCGCTGAAATTTAATTTGATTGCAACAGACGGTAATGCGCGTCGCGGTTCGGTTGAAACTGCGCATGGTACATTTCAAACGCCTGCGTTTATGGCGGTTGGTACGGCGGCTACGGTCAAGGCATTGACAATGGATCAGGTTCGTGCAACCGGGACACAGGTAATTTTAGGCAACACATATCATTTGATGATGCGTCCAGGTGGTGATTTAGTTGAAAAAATGGGTGGTCTGCATAAATTTGGTGGATGGCACGGCCCAATTTTGACAGACAGCGGTGGCTTTCAGGTTATGTCATTGTCTACCCTAACAAAAATGAGTGAAGAAGGCGTTCAATTTACATCGCACTTTGACGGCGGCAAAAAGCATTTTTTGCGTCCCGAAGATTCTGTTCATATTCAGCATCAGTTGGATTCTAATATCACAATGGTGCTGGACGAATGTTTAAAGTTGCCTGCGCCCCGCGAACGGGTTGAAAAAAATGTTGATATGGTGACTCGTTGGGCAAAGCGCAGTAAAGATGCCTTTGTTGACAGACCTGGATACGGTATTTTTGGAATTGTCCAAGGCGCAGATTTTCCAGATTTGCGTGAAAAGTCAGCCCGCGCATTGGTAAATATTGGTTTTGACGGATATGCTATTGGCGGTTTGGCTGTTGGCGAACCGCAAAGCGTAATGTTTGATATGATTGCTGCAACAACACCTTTATTGCCAACGGACAAGCCGCGTTATTTAATGGGGGTTGGAACGCCATTGGATATATTGGGTGCGGTCGAGCGTGGTGTTGATATGTTTGACTGTGTAATGCCAACGCGTGCGGGTCGTACAGCTCAGGCGTTTACGCGTCATGGTACTATGAATATGCGCAATGCGCGTTTTCGTGAAGACAATTCTCCATTAGATGATAAATGCGGATGTCCTGCGTGTAAATTATCACGCGCATATATTCATCATTTGATTAAGTGTAATGAAATATTAGGTGCGACTTTATTAACCCAGCATAACTTGTGGTTCTATCAGGATTTGATGCGCGATATCAGAACAGCAATAGAGCAGGGACGCTTTGTCGAATTCAAAAACGAATTTATTAAAAACTATACGGGTGAAAACAAAAATGACTAAGAAAAAAGACATAAATCCAAAATTGCAACTGTCGATGCAGGACAAAGTATATCTGGCGGTTGCACAAAGTCAGGCAGACAAATTGGTGTTTATTCATGCACTGGTTTGTCGTCGTGAATTTGGCGGAACATATAAATTGTTTCCAGAAGAAGAAATAATGACATTTACAAACCGTTCTGATGCGGGGATATATTACCAGACATTGTTGCAAATTCAGAAAGTTCAGCAACAGTCGACGGTTAGTGCTTTGTTTGATTACAACAAAGAAGCTATTGCTAAATTTAATTCGTGCGAACGATAAAAATCTTGCATTAATTACGCATAACATATTAAACTTTGATTAAAAGGAGAATCAAAATGCCAAAGAAAAAGAAAGAAGTCGAAGTTATTGATATGGGCGGGGTTAAAACCGTTAAAAAGAAACAGTCGGTTGTCACATGGACAAAACGCATATTTGCGATTGTGACGGTAATTTGGCTTGCGCTGGTTGTATGGTTCCCATTGCATGTAAAAAACACTTATTCTGCACCGATAAAAAAGTCTATTGTTGTGTCAATGTTCTTTGATTTACAACGCAGTATTGTAAAACAATATGAAGCATTATTAGACGGTGTTGCAAAATCAATTAATCTGGAAAAGCCAATTGCAACTGCGATTGATAAAGTAAAGATGGCAGAAAAGGCTGTTGATAAAGTGACAGACACAACCGCAACCGCCAAGGAAAAGACAGCAGCTGTATCTGAAAAGACCAGTGGTGTTAAAAAATTGACAGGTTTGGCAAACAAATTTGGTATAAAAACAGACGGTGTCGACAAGGCAGTAAATGAAGTAGACAAAGGTGTCGAAAAAGCAAATAAAACAATTGCGTCAGTTGATAATACAGCGAACAAGGTTAATCAACAGTTGGATAAAATAAAGACAGATTTGACCCGTGTGGCTCAAACGGAAATCGATGCTGCGCTGGATGCTGCAATTAAAAAGTCTTTGGACAAACAGTCGGGCGGTCTGGGCACAACATTGCTGACAAACTATGGAATTAAACATGTTTATCCGTGGCGTCCATCCAGTTGGCCTGTTGCAACCAAGATTTATAATGATTTGGCATCGTCTGATGTTTCAACAATCACAATTATCACAAATACAGTTGATAAATATTTTGGCTATGTCGCATGGGGCTTGGTAATTGCTGCATGGGCAATTGGTTTGTATATCTGGTTGTTTATGTCTAAAAAGGTCAAAGCGATTATAAAACCATTTAATGTTTGTCCGCGTTGTGGTCATACATATGCAGACAAACGCACTGCGCTGGGGCTGTTAAAGGTATTTCAACCGTGGAAGTGGTTTTAATTTAGGGGGCGCGTATGCAAGAACAGCGGGTACAAATTACGAACAGCAGCAGATTATTAATTATTCTGTTCGCTGCGATGGTTGCATTTGGCACATGTGCCCGTATGTCGCAGTATCAGCAAGAAAATGAATTGCGTGCGAAACAATTGGAATACCAAAAAAAGCAATACGCATTGGATTCGTTGCGGTTTGAATATATGAAAATGCATAAAAAATAAAAAAAGGTAAAAAAAGACTTGCAATCGCAAAAAATATGTGTCAATATATACGACGCAATGCGAGCGTAGCTCAGTTGGCTAGAGCGCAACCTTGCCAAGGTTGAGGTCGAGGGTTCGAGCCCCTTTGCTCGCACCAAAATTTTAAAAACCACCCGTTTGGGTGGTTTTTTGATTTTGTCGGCAAAGGGGCGAGTTGCGAGGCGAGGGAACGAAGTTCCCGAAGTACTTTGCGAGCACCAAAATTTGTATGCAAGAACAAATAGTGGCTTTTTTGCTTTACTTTCAATAAAATGTATATATAATATCGTAAAGAAAATAAACAGGATGCATAAAAAAATGAATTTGTTAGTTAAACGTTTTAATTAATAAGTGCGACCAACAGAAAATAAACTGCGGGCGCACTTTTATGCGTCCGTTTTTTAAATACAAAACACAAGGGAACAAAAAAATGGCAGAAAACACAACACCAATATCAACAAACGAACTGACTGCGCGTTTGCAAAAGGCTGAAAACATCAAGGCTCGTGATGGGGTTGTTTGGAAAGACAAATTTGAACGCACACATACAATCGAAGCTGCACGTGAATTGGCTGATGATACACCTGTGAAATTGGCTGGGCGCGTCACAGCATTGCGTTGGTTGGGCAAATTAATGTTTGGCCGTATTTATGACATCAATGGCGAAATTCAGTTTTCTATGTCCCGCGAAGAATTGGGTGAAGAAAATTACAAATTTATGAAGGCAAATGTTGACTTGGGTGACTTTATTGGTATTACAGGCGTTTTGTATCATACGACTGCCGGCGAATTGACAGTCAAGGTATCAAATTATGAAATTTTGGCCAAGGCCTTGCGTCCATTGCCAGAAAAATATCATGGTTTGACAGATGTGGAAACCAGATATCGTCAGCGTTATTTAGATATTATTTCTAATCCAGATGCACGCAATGCGTTATTGGGTCGTTTTAAAATGACGCAATATTGGCGTGATTATATGAACAGAAATGGTTTCTTGGAAATTGAAACACCAGTATTACAAAACATTGCATCTGGTGCGGCTGCGCGTCCATTTACAACGCATCACAACGCGCTGGATACAGATTTTCAACTGCGTATTTCCCCAGAATTATTCTTGAAACAGGCAATTGGCGCAGGTTTTGACCGCGTTTACGAAGTGGCCAAGGATTTCCGTAACGAAGGTATGGATGCAACTCACTTGCAAGAATTTACAATGGTTGAATGGTATGCTGCGTATTGGGATTTCAAAGATAATATGAAATTCACATGGGAATTGATTCAAGAATTGTTGATGAAGTGCCGTGGTACATTACAGATTGAATACCAAGGCACACCATTGGATTTCAGCAAATATGAGATGTTGGATTACACAGCCAAGATGAACGAATTCTTTGGGTGCAATATCTTGGACTTTGACGATGTCGATGTTCTGCGTCAAAAACTGGTTGACGAAGGTATGTTCCCGATGGCTGAATTGGAAGATTTAAAATCAATCCCAACATTGGTTGACTATGTTTACAAGCGCAAAATCCGTGGCAGTATTGTAAACCCAACATTCTTGTATAACTATCCTGCATATATGGTTCCATTGGCGCGCCGTAATGATGCGGACAATCGCAGAATTGATATGTATCAGTTGTTGGTATGCGGTGCGGAAATCTGCAAGGGGTATTCAGAGCTTGTAAACCCAATCCAACAGTTGGCTGCATTCGAAGAACAGGCCAAGAATATTGCAAATGGTGACGACGAAGCGTTTAACCCAGACAATGACTTTGTCCGTGCAATGGAACATGGATTCCCACCAATTTCTGGTGTTGGTATGGGTGTTGACAGATTGGCGTGTATCATCTTTGACCAGCCAACCGCGCGCGATATAGTTTTATTCCCTATGATGAAATAAACGAAACAGGACAGCCATGATGACGCAAATACAATCAGACGATTGGGCCAGACAAATAACCGAAGAAAACGACCGCAAAAATCAGGCGGCTATTAATCGTGCATTGGAATCGGGGCGTATTAATGACGAAGCGGCGGATTATCTGCGTCTGCTGTATTCGGACAGTATGACATGGTTGCGCGAAGTGTTCTATGTCTTGGGCAAAAGTTTTGGCGCCCCAAAAGCGGCGGTTATGAAATACGACTATGCGACAGACAGCGCAATTGACGAGCCTATTCGCATTGCAGATATTAACCCGCTGTCACCGTATGTTGTAAACCATCGTTTGGACGCAGACCCAATGCGTAATCAGTTTTTTACCAGTTCGGCTGGGCACAAAATTGATTTGTCAGTATCGTCGATTGTGACTGTTATCATTGGCGCCCAGAAAAAGATAGATCGTGCACTGGATAAAATCACAGGGAAATACTATCAAACATATGTTAACGATGTTGCAAATGCTGCGTATCGTGTTTTGATGTCGCATGATCGCGCGGCGTCTGCCCAGGCGATTGCCGATAAAATTCGTGAACGCTTTTCAGAAAAATATATCAGTGCGGCATCTGAAACAGTACTGTCTATTATCGGTCGTGGTCACGAAAAAATTGCGGTTGATTTAGTGCGCGAAATAGACAAAGTGACACCGCCGCGTTTTCGTCTGCGTGATGTATGGCGTGCGAAATGTTTGTTTGATTTGGTGCCCCAGGCGCGCCTGTTCATAGAGCGTTTATATGAAATAATGCCAGACAGAATTTTATCTGTCAAAGACACATTTTATAATATGCAAAATCCGCGCAACTATCGCGACGCCAAGGTTATTTTGAATATCAGTAATAATCCTGATTTTGTTATCCCGATGGAGATTATTTGTCAGGTTCGTACATTCTTTGAATTCGAGAACAATAGTCACGATGAATACGAAACCGCACGCAAGAAAAAAAGTGCAAAATCCGACAACATCGAAGCGAAATTGGCAAACTATTACGAACGCGGTGTCCAACAATACAATCGTATGATATGCCAGTGTCTGGAAGATTTATTTGAACGCGTTGGCTGGAATATTTTATATTCGCGCAACAACAATATCTCTATCTTTGAAGGCTTTCCAAAGGAATGTACATTGTATTATCCGCCGCGTGTATTAGATAACATAATTGAAAAGTTAGACGATGCAATTGAAAACGAAGTTTTTCGTGTTGAAAACGCGCCGGTTAAATTGTCGCGCCATCAGGAAAGCAGTATTTTCCACTTTATGGCACGGTTTATATTAGTTTCGGCGATTCCGTATATGCAGCGCGACTGGGAATTGCCACCTACATCCCAGGCGGCCAAGTTATTTAACTTTGTTATGACCGAGGTTCAAAGATACTATCGCAAATAACCGAAAAACAGGTCCGATTTATCGGACCTTTTTATTCCCCTTGCTTTAAGTTTTAAAAAATGTAAAAATGATATCAGGTTCCTGACTGTTTTCAGAACCATAACAGCATAAGGAAAGGATAGGATTATGCGTCAAGGAAAAGTAAAATGGTACAATGGTAAAAAGTGTTTTGGGTTTATTACTCCGGATACAGCAAACGCAGACGGCAACACAGATGATGTATTTGTTCATTCCAGTTCATTAAAGGCCGCTGGCATCAGATTTTTAAACGAAAACGACATTGTCGAATTCGAAGAAGAAGTTCGTAATGGCAAATTATCTGCAACAACAATCGCAGTTATCCAGCGTGACGAAGAATCCGCCCGTCGTTTTCAAGAGCGTCGTGCCGAACGTCGTCGTGCAATCGAAGACAGAAAGCAACGCGAAGAAAAATCAACACGTCGCGGATTTGCGTTCTGGAAAAAATAATTTTTATACATTAAAAAAATCCCCCTGATTGGGGGATTTTTAATTACTTACATCATACCCGGCATGCCACCTGACATTT
>CAJGDG010000011.1 GCA_904502095.1 uncultured Alphaproteobacteria bacterium | reverse complement strand
CAACAGTTATCTGCCAATGGAAGTTAAGGTTATGAATTTACTTATCGTAGAATCACCATCAAAAGCAAAGACAAACGAAAAATATCTGGGAAAAGGATGGCGAGTTATTGCATCTGTTGGTCATGTTCGCGATTTAGTACCTGAAAACGGCAGTGTTGATAAAAATAATAACTTTGCAATGAAATGGCAAATTATGCCAGGCAAAGAAAAACAAATTAAACTGATAACAGATGAATTAAAAAAAGCAGATGCTGTTTATCTGGCAAGCGACCCTGACCGTGAAGGGGAAGCAATTGCATGGCATTTGCTGGATATTTTGGAAAATAAAAAACTGTTAAAAGATAAAAAAGTTTATCGTGTGGCTTTCCATGAAATTACTAAAAAAGCAGTTCAGGTTGCAATTGATGCGCCACGCGAAATAGACCAATCTTTGGTTGATGCATATTTGGTGCGACGCGCGTTGGATTACTTGATTGGTTTTGGTATTTCACCATTGTTATGGCGCAGAAATCTTGGAAAATCTGCTGGGCGCGTACAATCTGTGGCTGTTAAATTGGTTGTTGATCGCGAAAAGGAAATAGAAGCATTTAAACCAGTTGAATATTGGTCAATGGACGCAAAATGCAAAATAAAAGACATAGAATTCAAAGCAGGGTTGTCTAAATTCGATGGTAAAAAAATAGAAAAAATGACTATTGAAAACCGTGAACAAATCGATAATATTTTGTCATCTGTTGGCACACCTGATATTGATGCAAATGTTATTAATGTAGACAAGAAAAAGACTTTCAGAAAACCTG
The DNA here is from genome assembly GCA_904502095.1 of uncultured Alphaproteobacteria bacterium. GTDB lineage: Bacteria > Pseudomonadota > Alphaproteobacteria > Rs-D84 > Rs-D84 > Enterousia. Next base: position 34,150 of record CAJGDG010000011.1, on the reverse strand, counting down.
CTGCACCTTTTACAACATCAACCTTGCAACAGGAAGCTGCGCGTAAATTATACTTTGCATCAAAACGCACGATGAGCGCGGCACAAAAATTATACGAACAAGGTTTAATTACATATATGCGTACTGACGCAACAAACCTGAACGCAGATGCAGTTAATGAAATTCGTGGTTTTATCGAACGCGAATATGGACAAAATTTTGTTCCACAAAAACCAAATGTTTATGCAACAAAATCTAAAAATGCCCAAGAAGCACACGAAGCTATTCGTCCAACACATTTTGATGCACCCGCCACAGGATTAAGCGGTGATGAAGCAAAATTGTACGAACTGATTTGGAAAAGAACTATTGCATGTCAAATGACAAATGCTGAGTTCGACAGCGTCTCTGCTGATATCGAAACAGAAAATAAAAAAGCAATTTTCCATGCTGTTGGTTCAACCAGAATGTTTGACGGTTTTATGAAGGTTTATATCGAAGATAAAGACGATGAAGACGAAAACAAGGAATCTAAATTGCCGGTTTTAAATGTTGGTGACGCAATAAAAATCACAGAATTATTGCCAGAACAGCACTTTACACAAGCCCCCCCAAGATATACCGAAGCATCGTTGGTTAAAAAATTAGAAGAATTAGGAATAGGCCGCCCATCAACCTACGCAACGATTATGTCAACGATTGTTGACAGAAACTATGTTGAACAGGACAAACAACGCCGTTTTCATCCAACAAGTGGCGGTTGGGTAATTGCGTCTTATTTATCTAAATATTTTACAGATTTAGTTGATGTTAACTTTACCGCAAAAACAGAAGATACTTTGGACGATGTTTCAAACGGAAAAACAGATAAAATAGATGCGTTGAACGCGTTCTGGAACCCAACCAGCAATATGATTGATGGGGCACGCACCGTTAAAACAAGCGATATCATCGATGAAATAAACCAATTTATGAACAAACATTTATTCCCTGATGGTAATAATGTATGTCCTGATTGTGGTGGAAAGTTGGGGATAAAATTATCTAAATTTGGTCCGTTTATTGGATGTGAAAAATACCCTGATTGCAAATACACAAAGCAACTTAATAAAAACGATAAAATCGTACAAGACACAGAATCCGCCGTACAGAATAAAAATGGAAATATTGATTTGGGCGACGGAATTGAATTCAAGATTGGAAAATTCGGCCCATATGTGACAGATGGCGTAAAAAATGTTTCTGCAAAAAAATATACCAGCGAAACAATAACTTTGGAAATTGCACGGGAATTATTAACAGCAACTGTAAAAAAAGCAGAACCTGTTAAAATTGGTGAAAATCCTGCAACCAAGAAAATGATTTTCTTTTATCCAACAGGTCGTTATGGCGCATATATATCTTCTAATCGGGTTAATGTTTCCGTCAAAGAAATGCCTGATTTAGAAACAGCAATTAAATTAATTAATAACAAGGCAAATAAAAAATAATGGCAAATTTTGACCGTAATTTTACCGATGAACTGCGTGCCAGATTATCAATTGTTGATGTGGTTGGACGACGCGTTCCGTTGGTTAAAAAAGGTCAAAATTATTGGGGTTGCTGTCCTTTTCATAATGAAAAAACACCCAGTTTTTCTGTTAACGAAGAAAAAGGGTTTTATCACTGTTTTGGTTGTGGTGAACATGGGGATATTATTTCTTTTACAATGAAATCTAATAATATGGATTTTGTTGCCGCTATCACCGAATTGGCTGATATGGCAGGTGTAAAAATGCCTGAATATAAGCCTAAGCATCCAGATATTGTAAAACGCGAAGAATCTTTGTTTGATATTTGTGAAAAAGCAGCAACTGTTTATAGCGAAAAATTATTTACCCCTGATGGTGCGCATGCGTTAGAATATGTGCGTGGACGCGGTTTTACAGACGATATGATAAAAAAATATCGTATCGGATACGCACCTAAAAATAACATAATTGCAAACAAGTTCGTGTCTTCAAAACACTTGATTGAATCTGGTCTTTGTCGTCGTGGCGATTATGGTTTATACGATTTTTTCCGTGATAAATTAATGTTTCCTATTTTTAACGCAAACGGAAAAATTGTTGCTTTTTCAGGTCGTTCATTAGATGGCAGCGAACCAAAATATATTAATACATCTGATACCGACATTTTCCATAAAAGAAAAACTGTGTTTGGCTTGAATTTTGCACGCGACGCAATTCATCGCGCAAATCGCAGTATTGTTGTCGAAGGACAAATAGATGCTATTAAAATGCAATGTGGTGGTTTTCCTGAAACTGTCGCGCCATTAGGTACCGCATTGACCGAAGATCATATCGCACTGTTATGTAAATCAAACAGAAATATTGTTTTTTGCTTTGATGGTGATGGGGCAGGACAAAAAGCGGCTGCGCGCGCATGCAGTATCGTTATGTCTTTTTTGCGTGATACATCTGATATAAAATTTGCATTTGTGACTGGCGGTAAAGACCCAGATGAAATATTAAAAACAAGTGGTGCGGATGCTATGCGAAAAATTATCGATGAAGCATTACCATTAGTTGATTTTTTATGGCAAATTACAAACGCAAACTTCTTAACAAAAACACCCGGTGGACGCAGTCAGGCCGAAAAATTCTTGAAAAAAGAACTGGATAAAATAGTGGATTCCGAACTGAAAATGGAATTTGAAAAAGAATATAATTCACGCAAATTTAATTCTTGGCATCGGTGGAAACGCAATGAATCCGCTGTACAGATAAAATTGCCAGATATCGATACAATAACAAAAAACACTCTTGTTTATATCATAAATACATATCCTGAACTGGCTGAACAATATATGGATTTTTTGGGCACACTGGGAATTAATTTTGATGGCACAGCCCCAGAATTAAATCTGGATAAAACTGCGGCGGAAAAATATATCGTTTCATTGAAATTACAAAGATATATTCAAAAACTGAATTTAACAAAAACAGAACTTATCAAATCCGGTGATGATAATGCTGGTGATGAAATAAAAAAAATAGATAACGATATAGCAAATGCCAAAGAAAAATTAGAAAAATTAATAAGTATATAAAAAGCCGGATTTTACCGGCTTTTTATATACATTTTTATTTGTTAATTATTGAACAAGAAATGACATATATCACCTTCGTTCATAATATAATCACGACCAACCAAACGCATTTTACCGGCTTCTTTAACCGCAACTTCACCACCCAACGCAATAAAATCAGCCGGTGATATTACTTCTGCACGGATAAAACCTTTTTCAAAATCGGTGTGAATTTTACCCGCCGCCTGGGGTGCAGTCATACCAACAGTAATTGTCCATGCGTGCGCTTCTTTTGGTCCGATTGTATAATAGGTTTGTAACCCAAGTGTTTTATAACCTGTTTTTATAACTTGATCCAAACCAGATTCTGTTAAACCAAGGTCATCTAAAAACATTTTGCGTTCGTCTGGGTCGACTATTTGTGAAATTTCCATTTCTATTTTTGATGAAATAACCAAAACATCGGCAACAGAACCGAATTTTTCACGAACCATATCAGAATATTTATTACCAGTCGCAGCAGACGCTTCTTCTACATTACATACATAAATAACAGGCTTAGTCGTCAATAAATTAAAAGGCACAGAATCAACACCACAAGAGCGCGCTGGAACAGAATTTTCAAGACCTTTTTTTATTTCATTAGCATCAGCCAATAATTTAATGGCATCTTTGTCCAGACCACGTGCCTTTTTTTCCAGATTTTTAATTTGTTTATCGATACTTTCCAAATCTGCCAGCATTAATTCTGTTTCAATTGTTTCGATATCACTTAATGGGTCTATACGGCCGTTTACATGGACAATGTCGTCATTTTCAAAACATCTGACCACATGAATAATCGCGTCTGTTGATAAAATATTACCCAAGAATTTATTCCCAAGCCCTTCACCGCTTGACGCACCTTTTACCAAACCCGCAATATCGACAATTTCCAGTTGAGTAGGTATGATTTTCTGAGAACCCGCAACACGCGCCAATTCATGTAATGTCGCATCAGGTACAACAACACGACCAGTATTCGGTTCGATTGTGCAAAATGGATAGTTTTGCGCATCGGCCGCTGCACTTTGTGTCAAAGCATTAAACAAAGTAGATTTACCAACATTTGGCAAACCAACAATTCCACAATTGAATCCCATTTTAAAATCCTTTATAATGCGAATAATATGTCATACATGTGGAACGAATTCAACATAAAAACATTTCCTGCGGAAACTATTGTTTATCGCGATGGTGTGTATTGTCCTGAATTATCAACACTGGAAAACGCGCCAATTAATAAAAAATATAAATTACCTGTCCATATCATATATGTCGGTGAAATAGATTCTGAAAAAAGGTTAGAAATAAATGTTAATACAGACAACCAACAGGTATTTTTAACTGTAAAAACAAAAAATAAAAAGCCGGCTTTTTTTAACATTTTTATTAAAAACACCGGTAAAATTTCTGAAATTCATGGCAATGTTTTTATCGAAAATATGTCCGAATTGAAATACGATTGTGTGGCTGAACACCTGTCTGGCGATACAACAATTCTGTTAAAAAATAAAATTTATGCATGCAAAGATTCAAAATCTGTATTATCGGGAACGGCGATAATAAAACAAGACTGTGAAAATTGTGTATCTGATATCGCTTTTTCTGCAATGCGTGAAACGGGCGCAAAAATCGATTTTATGCCAGCACAAAATATATCGGCAATACCAAAGGCTGCTGACCACAGCGCAGGTATTTTTGAACCGACAGATGCCCAGATTTTATATTTGCGTCAGGCGGGACTGGGAATTATCGAAATAAAAGAGGTCACAAAAGAAGCTTTTATGAACGATTTTTAAAAAAACCGCCAATTGGCGGAATTTTTTATTTTTTCTTGAAACCCTGTTTCGCTTTGAATTTTGGATTAGAAGGGTCAATCAAGATAACTTGTTTACCACGACGGATCTGTTTTACATTACCGCGTTTTTTCCAAGCCTTTAAAGAACTTAAAAATTTCATATCTTTATCCTTTTTACAAGGCGATTATAAACATATTTTTTGAAAAATCAAATAATAATATTATTTATAGTTGTTTTAGTAGGGGCTGTTGAAACTGTTGAAAACGGTTTTTAGTTTTTTTTGAACAGTTTTTTAACAAAAAAGTTCTAGATTTCTGGGGATTTTATAAAAAATGTTAAAAAAATATACTAAATAATTAACAGTTTAAAAAAATGTTGTTTTTAACACTTTTAACAATTTTATATATTTTGGTTTTTATGCTTGTTGAAAATTGTTGAAATTGTTATAATTAAATCACCCGGGAGAGATTATGAAACAGCAAGTATTAAAAGCATTGGCAAATCCTGCACATATTTTTTATGTGCCTTATTCGCTTGCGGTGATTAATTTTGTCGTACAATTTATTGTTTTTATTATAATTTTTATAGCAAGATTGATAATTACAGGAAATGATACTAACCCATTATATTTTTTGGTGTCTGTGATTTTTGTTCATTTAATTCTGATATCTTTGTCTAAAAAAGATCAACAATTTGGTCAGATTATAAAGGCTAAGTTGCAACTTTTTGCGAAAAAAATACCAAGGAAATTGCCAGCATGACAAATATAAGTGGATTTTTTAAGTATTTTGTTGGTGACGCTGATTTGTCTGTCACCATGGCTATTATAGTTATGGCTGTTTTGTTTATGTTTGTTTTGTTGTTGATTTATATACCAACACTGACACGCAAGATTTTTCCAAAATTTGGATATGCAAAATATTCGAATTATATACCTTTTGACAAGGTTTATACTGATAATTCTATGTCTTTAACAAATGGTGGCTTTGTAAGGGTTTATAAAATTACTGGTTTGCAGACAAGTATGCAGGATGATAAAACCAAAGAAAAATTTTTGGACTTGCGGGCGCAATTGTTTAATCAAATAAAGGATTCTGGCGTATTTTTAAGATTTTATACAATTCGTGATGCAGCCCAGGAAAATACAAACTATGAATTTAATCAAAAGACATTACAAAGAATATATGATAAATGGCGCAGTCAGGGATTAAAGATCTTCTTTAATAATCATTATGTTGTTTTAGAAGTCTTTGGTAATGATGCACATGAAAAATTGGACAGATACAGTAATTATATCGAATCTGTGTTGGCTGCTTATAAACCTGTATTGTTGAAAAATAAAAGTTCTGATAATATGGCGCGGTTTTTTGGTCGTGTTTTGTCGCCTATATCAAAACCTGCACCAAAATATGCGGACAATAATATTACAAAACTGATAACCGTTGATGATGTTGAATTTTTAAAAGATGGACTTGTAAAATATACCAGTGCAGGCAGTCAATCTTTTGCTGCTATGATTTCTTTTAAAATGTCCCCTGATTATTTGGATGAAGAATTTTTTGATTCTATTTTAACAGTACAAACAGAAATGATTTGTATGAATGCTTTTCAAATTATGAGTGGTACAGATGTTGAAAAAACAATACGTCAAAAAATGTCAACTGCAGAGGGTAATTCACAAACTTCTACGGAAGAGCAGGTTGCTTCTGCACAAAGTATGATGGATGAAAATGTTTCTGGTAATCAAAGTCTGATTGATTTTTATCCATTGTTTGTATTGTTTGGTAAAACAAAAGAAGATTTGGAATATCATATAAATGAATTTAAAAAGATCTGTGCGTCTTTTGGTATATCACCAGTCGTTGAAACATTTGCATCAAAGGTTTCTTGGTTTTCGATGATTCCGGGGTTTGATACTTTCCCACGCAGTTTTAAATTATTATCACGCACAGCAGCAATTGCGATTCCTTTGTCAACCCAGCCTTATGGGGTTGAAAATTCTGATTGGGGGCCAGGACCGTTGGTTGTTTTCCCAACTGCCCAAGGTACACCCTATCAATTCCAGTTCCATGTGTCTGATAAACCAGCGGCTGTGGGTCATACTTTGACAATTGGGCCAACAGGTGGTGGTAAAACAACTTTGTTTTCTTTCTTGATTGCACAAAGTTTAAGACATCAAAAGTTAAAAGCATTTTTCTTTGACAGAAATAAAGGTGCAGAAATATTTACTTTGGCTGCTGGTGGAAAGTATATAACTATGCAGGGAAAAGATAAAAACGCAGATTCTGTGGAACAATCTTTTGTGACACATTTAAATCCATTGAAAATGCCGGACAGCGTTAAGAACCGTGAATTTTTACGCAGATGGTTTGCAATTATTTCAGGGCAAAATGATGTTATGTCATCTGATGAAATTGCGCGTGCTGTATCTGTGAATTATGATTATTTGGGCGAAAAAGACAGATTGTTAAGAAATCTGTGGGAAAGTTGTTTTTCTTCGTCTGGTAATATGAGAAGTGCTCTTAAAAAATGGGTTGACCCATTACAGTATGGAGATATGTTTAATGAATCTTCTGATACATTGGATTTGTATTCCAGATTGACTACTTTTGATTTTACCGATATTTTGCAAGATCAAACATTGGCGCCGGCGGTTATTTCTTATATATTGCACAGAATTAATACTTTGACTGTATCTGGTGGAAATCCATCGCTGATTATGATTGACGAAACTGCACCTATGCTGGAAAATAAGATGTTCCGTGACAGTTTTATCGTGGGATTACAAGAAGGGCGTAAAAATCGTCAGGCCTATATGGCGGCGTTCCAGCGCGCGAATGTTTTGGATAAACTGGGTATTGGTGATGTGGTGCGTGGTCAGGCCCAGACAGTGTTGTTCTTTCGTAATCCTGCTGCTGATGCAAACGATTATGCGCATTGGAATTTAAATCCGTTGGAAATGGCGTTTATTCAAGGTAAAGCATATCCAAATCTGAAACGTGCATTGTTGCTGTCCAGACCTGTGACAGGCGAATCTGTTATTTTAAATACAGAATTGGGTGGTTTGGGTAATTTATTAAGATTGTTTGAATCTGGGCGTTCATCTGTATTATTGGCCGAAGATTTATATAAAATGTATGGTAATAATTTTGTTGATGAATACCTGAAAAAACAGGGTTCTTTGGACTAATATGTTAAAACATATATTTTCTTTGTTGTGGTTTTGTCTTTGCTTTTCGGCCCAGGCAGATGATTGTTTGGAATATAAAAGTACACCTGTAATTAATCTGGTAAAACCAGATGCAAAAACTGAAATTGTTCAACCTGATGAAAAAATGGATATAACTCATCATGGGCATGTTATTGCCAGTTTATCCCAGGAAACCGAGGTTATAGCCGAAGCTGTTTTTATAAAAACTGGTTTTTGTGTCAGTCTTAAAGGGATTAATGTTAAATTTGGATATAGCGATTTTTTGGTGCAAATTGATAAAAGTTATAAACCTGGAACTTGTCCTTTTAATGCTGTTATGGAACACGAACAGAAGCATATTGATACTTATTTATCTGTAATTGATGAGTTTAAGTCCGAACTGGAAAATACTTTTTTTGTGGCAGCAGATTCTGTAATGCCTGTTTTTATAGAAAAAAAATCAGATTTTGATGCGGCGGTTGAAATGCTGAACCAAGAATTACAAAATCATCCTGAACTTGTTTTAGTGACCCAGAAAATCAAGGCCGCAGAAGAAATTAGAAATAAAAAAATAGACCAAACTGAAAACGGGGCTGATTTAATGAAATGTTTTGAATAACATCTGGTATTTACTGGTTTTTTTATCAAAATATATATCGGGCACCAATTAAAAATTCGGACATACTTTTAATCCATTCGTTATTTAATGGGGTGTATTGATACTGGATTAACATTGATGCGTCGTCACCAAAAAATGTATACATTAATCCGATGCCTATTCTGGTTGATACTTCGTTTTCAGTTATTTTTTTGCTTTGTTCTGTTGTTGGGCTGATATAATCAAATTTGTTAAATATTTTATAATTCGCAACACCAAATGTTGTAAAAAAGTCAAATTCTTTGGATATTTTATAATAACCAAATATGTCAAAACCAAATGCTTGGTAATAAATTTCGTGGTCCAGTGATTCATAGTCCATTAAATATTGAACATCGTTTGTGGCGGAATGTGAAAAAAATAACTCGGCACCAAAGTTTCGCCCAATTCTGGCACCTGCATTTATTGTGGCTGATACAAAGTTTTGGTTCAGTTCGGTATTAGTTGTATAATCTGCAATATTAAGCCCAAAATCTGCGCCAATATACGGTTTAAAGTTATCGTTTGTGTAAATTCCTGCAAATACAGATGTAGATAAAAATAATACAGGTATTATAAATAATCTTTTCATAATCAAAGCCTCTGGTTTATATATTTATATATACTAAAAATTATACAAATATGATATAGTTAAATCGATACGAATAAAAGCAAGTTGTTTAAAAATGAAAAAAAATCAAACAATTTTAAATGATAATGATTTTGAAGCATTGCGGTTATATGAACCTGATTCACCTGTGCATAAATTAGTTGGCGAAAAGATCAAAGAAGTTTTTGCAAAAATGTTCAAAAACACAGATGTTAATATTGATGATTTTTATTTCACTGTTGTAGAAGATGTAAACCCAAACGCTTTTTTTATTTCAAAAGAACAGACTGTTGATAAACAAAAAAATATTATTGCTGTGACTGTTGGTATGATAGATTTTGTCAAAAATATTGAACAGTTTGCAGCTATTATTGGACACGAATCTGGACATTATATTTGGGCTGAATTGTTGGGTGGAAAAAATACTATTTTCCAAGAGCGGGCCGCCGATTTACGAAGCGTCGATTTATTAATAAATGCAGGTTATAACCCACGAAATATTTTGGAAATACAAAAAGAAATAGGTCAAAAATATCTGAAAAATCCAAGAAATTTGACAATTGATGTACATGGTGTGCACAGTGCCAGAATTGCAGATATAGAAGCTTATTTAACAAAAATAGCAAATGACCAAGGTGCTTTTCCAGAAGTCGCAGAAGGCGTGTCACCAGAGTGGGATAATTTTAAAACACAGGTTTATAACACAAGGAAAAATAACCCATATAATTCATACTTGGAAAAAGTACTGATTAGCAAATTTAATACAAAGATTATATCGAAAATAAATAATTCCGATTTGTTTGATGTTTTAATTTCTGAATTGGATGCAGGTAATATTAATACAAATGCTCGTGTTCAAGATTTATTAAAAATCCTTGATAATATTGTTTTTATAAAAAAACCAAATTCAGAACAGGTTGCAGATTTAGTGTATAAAACTTACAAAAATACTGGATTGTTAGAAAAAAACAATGGTACGGTTAATGAAATAGTAAGATTTTTATTAAGGGCAAATATTAACAGTGCGGGTGTTTTTAAAGAAATTATTGATTTGCGTAAAAAATTTGTTGATGCTGCAAATAATTTTGATAAAAAAACATTGGTTGAAGTTGCACCGAAATTAAAAGAATATGGTGTTTTAAATTTTCACGGGTCTAATTTTAAAGATTATGATGAAAAAGCAGAAAATTTGGTCCCGCAGGGCGAAAAAAATATTGGGTATTTATTTCCGTGGAGAGAGGTTTTGTATGATACATCAGATGATGTAGCAGATGTTTTTCGTGATTATTTTTATTCCGTTTCTTCTTATGATAATAAACATAGTAAAGTTTTGAAAAATTATTATTTGGAACAAAATGAAAATGGAAAGTTTGTTGTGCGGGATTTTGGTAAATCTGCATTAGAGAAAAATAATAAGCTTATTGAAAATATTTATGACGAGGCATCAAAAAGACAAACAGAAGATTTCAAAAAGTATATTGATAAACTTAGTTTGCTGGCACAATATGGTCGTGGTGACAAACAGTTATTGATTTTATATTGTATTTAAGTGAATTTAATGAAAAAAAGTTATTGCAATATATTGTTTGGGATGGAAATAAAAAAGCTTATCTGGATTTGATTGGTGTTAAAATTGATGATTTTAAATACGACAAAGAAAAAACTAAGGAATACAAAGATATTTTACAAAACAGTATTGCGTATGACTATTTTATAAAAGATGATAAATTAGCAGAATTTTATAAAGAAAACACTATTTATGCATTGGATGTCAAATATTTTAATACTTTTTACAGCAGAATAGTTTCCATATTGTTTAAATTTAATGAATTTTATAAAGACAAAGAAATATATGGGCACGAAGTAAAAGATTTTTGTAATGCGTTGGAACAAAATTATTTGGGCGGCAGTTTTTCTGATCACAAAAGTCTTTATATAGAATCTTTGGATAAAAATAGAAAATTTAAAGAAATAAAAGAAAATGAAGAACAATGGCATAAAAAAGAAAAAGAGAACATCAGGCGCCGTGTCGCGGAATTGGAAAGTTTGAATATTGGGTGTCTGAAAGATAATATTTATTCTTTAAAGCAATGCATAATAAAAGATTTTGAAGATAATAAACCGTCTGTTTTGTTGGAAAATACAATAAAAACAATTGGTTTAAAATTTCCAACAAATCAGGATGAATTGGAATCTGTAATTGACGCTTATAAAGAAAATGATATCAGGGGATTTGATATTTATGTATTTGCTGATTATCTGCGGCGTGGTTATATGTTTGATCCAATCAAAATGTTTGTTGAAAAATTTTATTACATGGATCCTGTTTCTGAATCTATTTGTTCAGATATTATATCTGCTGCGTTTGAAAGAAATTTTGTAATAGAAAGCTTGCCGTTGAAAGACAAAATGGCGTTGTATCAGTTCTTTGAAAAATATAGAGTTTTTTCAGACAAGATAGCAAATAAAAACAAATGGATAAAAATTATTGTCGATGAAATTATTAAAACTAATTCGTATGAATATGCAAAATGGTTTTTAATGCGCGCCGATTTAAGAGATGGCAGTGTGTTTGAAAGAAAATCTAATGATTTAGAATTTGTTGTTGAACGCGAAAAATTAATCGAATTTTATGCAGATTATCAGGCAAAAGAATTAGGAATTGATGATTTGTCGGCTGACTTTGAAATGCGTGCACAACGCGTTGCAGATGAAATTTCTGGTGGTATAAATGGCGATGAATCAAATAAAAAGTTTTCTTATCAAGTTGCCAAGGGTTTGTTAGATAAAATTTCATCAAAAATATTGGCCCAAGAAAAAGTGGCGCAGATTTTTGATGATGCCGCAACCAGAAAAATAAGCGGAAAAGACGCTCAAAATTATGATTTTTATGGCCGTGTTGTTGAAAATCTGATTGTTGCATTGGGGGAAAAACCATCAAGCGCCCAGGCTGGAATTGAATTTTTAAATGAAAAATTATCTGATAAATCAATCGAAAGATTTTTATCAAAATTGGATGACGATTTTAAAAAGTACGGTTATGTAAGCAATTATTTAAATAAACAAGATTTAACCATGTTGCATGAAAATTTCTGGGCGGCAAATCTGGAAATCAGGGCTTATTTAATGTCGCGATTGTTAGATGCATACAGTGGCGGAGACAAACAAAAATCAATCAATTTGGCTGTCGATTTATTCTTTGATAAAAATTCTGAATATTACAAGGATGCCAAAACAGTCGTTAATTCTGTTTATAATAATCTGGAAGATTATGAACAAAATTTAATTTTAGCAGCAATTACCGCCGCATCACAACGCGATGAAAACAGTCAAATGACCGGTGGTGAAACTATTGGTCGCGGATTGAAAATGTTCTTTGCAGCCAAGGGCGCGGCGTTTATTAAATTTGGACAATTGTTGTCTTATATGCCTATGTTGGATTCCGATATACGAAAAGAATTATCAACTATGCGTGACCAGGCAAAAATACCAACTCGTATGGAATTAATTGATTTAATCAATGCTTCTGTTCCAGAAAATGAACAAAAAAATATATCGTATGTTGGTAAAATTTTAGGCGCAGGGTCTTTCTTTGTGACTGTACAAATTAAATACCAAGGACAAGACGCTGTTATCGCTTTAAAGCGACCGTATACAGATGAATTAACAAACAGCGGTATGAACTTGATTAACAATGTAATTGATGATTTGGCTAAAAAAGATTCTAAATACAAACCGTTAAAAAATATTGCAAATCAGGCAGAATTGTCTGCTGAATCAGAAATTGATATACAGAAAGATTATGAAAAATATCAAAATGCAGTAAAGATTTATGAAAGCATTTCTGTCGAAACCCCCAGTGGTGTTTGGCAGCCTGATGTCGCAAAATGGTTGGCGTATGGTTCTACGCAAAACGGTGAAAATGCATACAAAATTATGGAAATGGCACCAGGTGAATCTTTGATTTCTGATAAAATGACAGAACAAGAAAAACATGATGCTGCTGTTGCGTATGTGACACTGGAACTTAGTATTTTATTATCTGGGCAACAGTGGGATACAGACCGTCACCAGGGACAACAAAACTTTTATAACAGTGATTTTAAAAACTTTGTGATTGGTATATTTGATACTGGCGCACAGATGGATAACGAACCAAGCGAGTTTGATAAACGAATGTTGGGGGCGTTGTTGTACTCACTGGTGTCTGCGGTTAAATCTGGAAAATCTGTATCAGATGTGCTGATGCAAAAAGTTAACAGGTTAGATAATTTTTCACAAAAACTGGGTAAAGATACATTGTATATTGATGGGGTGCAACGTGGGTTAACCGCGTTGTCCGACATCATCGAATATCAAAAAGAAATCAAAGACGAAAATGGAAATGTTATCCAAGAAAGCCGGTCTTTGACACCAGAAGATATGGCAAATATTATCGGGGCGATAAATAAATCTGGATTGATAGACAAGACAGTTAAAAGGTCTGTCGTTGGGGCGGCAGTAATAGATAATATTATTCCGAATAAGAATACTTTCGCGTTGTTAGATATGTTAAAGTCTGAAAAAGAAAGCAATATTGTCGTCAATTATAAACCAATAGAAAAACAGGTTGATTTGGAAAGACAAGATATGTCTTTGCAGGAAAAACAAAACTTTATAGACGCAAAACAACAATTTGAACATTTGGGAATAAAAAAAGGTTTAACAGAAAAAGTTCAATTTGTACCTGATGTTGGTGGCAAAAGCGCATAATTTCCTGGTTTTCAACGGTTCAAACCCAACACAACACACATATTTAACAAAAAAACACCCACAAGGGGGTGTATTTTGTTAAATCTTGGTTGCGGGGAGTGGATTTAGACCACTGACCTTCAGGTTATGAGCCTAAAGTTTGTATAATTTATATGAATTTATAAAAATGATTAAAAGCTTGGGTTTGTTGTCGAATCGGGGGAAAATTAAGTAATCCGAATCAGTTAAGCGCGTTAAAAAAACATACAAATATCGGTTTTATATCAAAATACCGATTCTGTTTTCCTTGTCAAATATGCAGAATATCCGCTTTTTTAAAAGTAAAGCGAAAAATATTTTTTGTACAATATTTTTTTGTTGTTTATTTTCTTATAAATCAATATACATGTTTGTGTTGGTAAAAAAACACAATATGTGGTGAATTTTGCCAAAAAGTACCCACCGAATAATCGGTGGGAAATGAAACCAGAGAAAACTGATTACATTTTTCTTAGGCAAACGTACTATAAAATACGAAGAAAAAAAAGTAAACAGTTTTCTCCTAGCCAAATGGAGAAAATAATATGGCTGTATATAGTATAAATTATGACCTTGTTAATCCGGGTAGAAATTACGATGATTTGATAAATGCAATAAAATCGTATAGTGCTTGGTGTCACCCTCTTGAGTCTTGTTGGTTAATAATCACGGAACAAGAACCAGAATCGATAAGAAATTATCTGAATGGGTATATGGATGCAAATGATAAGATATTGGTTGCAAAGGTAACAGCACCTGCTGCTTGGTGCAATCTGTCAAAAGAGGTGTCTGATTGGATACATAGATATCTTAAATAATTTAAAGTTCAAACCGGTCGTATGGCCGGTTTTTATTTTTGCATTTATATGTATTTACTGTTATTATAGGTAGTGAATCCAATAGGAAGTTGGGTTTGGGCTGTCGTAAGCTCTGATAAAATCCGGTGCAGTTTGCATCGTTTCTGACATGGTGTGGGCTGCACCGATGTTTAACCCTGGTCATATGGTCGGGGAGCTGGTGGTGTATAAAATACGGGAAACCGAAAGACCAACAGAATCTTTTGATTTTATCAGATTTACGAACTCCCTGACCGTCAATATCTCTTATTGGCGGTATTTTGATAAAACAAAGGGAAAGATTATGGAAGTACTTAAATTTCTTTTATATATTATTATTTTTATTGGGGCTGCAGTTTTGGGGTGGTGTATTTATAATATATATAAACAAAATCACTCAACAGATAAAAAATCTGATAAGAAAGAGAATGTTCCATATGTTGGTTTCTGGGAATCTTTTATAAATTATTTTACAAAGGCATTTGATTTTAAAGGGTGTGCTACTAGAGCGGAATATTGGTGGATGGTCTGGTTTACTTTTATGTGTGCTTTTGTTGGTAATATGTTGTTTGTTTCTGATGTACAATTACCAGATATAGCACTTGTCTTACTTTCTGTATTAAATGTATTTACTTTGATTGCTGGTATGTCTTTGATAGCACGAAGAATGCATGATATAGGTAGGTCTGGTTGGAATTTTGTTTGTAGTTTTTTAGCAGCGTGTGGTTTGTTGTTTGTGGGTATATCTTGTGTGGATAGTATCTTATTTGTATCTGTAATTTGCAGTCTTGCTTCGGCATGGTTTGGTTTAGTGCTTCCGATTATATGGTTGGCAACACCGTCAAAATATAAAAACAATAAATATAAAAAATAAAGGTAGTGTAAAATGACAACAGATATAAACTGGTCAGTGAAAAAATAAAATTTATATTAACAATTTAAGTATGATATAATTTACTGAATCAAAGGAGAATGGTTATGGTGGATATCAGATTTTGCACAGACGATAATTTTGACCAAGATGTTGAGCTTATAAAAAAATATAAAATTGGTATTGAATTTCAAACTTTTTATGATCCTTTTATCAAAAATTTGGCAAAAACGGTTAAATACCAAAAAGAACAAGCTAGTAAAATTAAACATAAATCAATGCATGCACCTTTTTGGGAGTTAAACCCTGGTACAAAAATGCCAGGTTTGCGTAAAGAGACAATGAAAATGTATAATTTCGCATATAAAATAGCGAAAGAATTAGGTTGCGACAGTATCATTGTTCATAATGGCTATTATCCTGGTACATATGGATACACAGGTTGGGTGAAACGAACGACGGCATTTTGGCAGGAATTTTTTGCCGATAAAGATAACAGTATAACCATGATGATTGAGAATCAGTTTGAAAAAGATAGTGAACTTATGAAAATGGTTATAGATTCTGTCAATGATAAACGATTAAAAATCAATTTGGATATAGGACATGCAAATTGTAATTCTGATATGAGTGTATACAATTGGATAAAAACACTTGGAAAACGCATAGGTTATTTACATTTGCATAATAATCATGGTAAAGACAGTGGGGCATCAAATTTGGATGAACATCTGGATATAACAAATGGAACCATAGATATTAAAAAAGTGGTTAAGTTGGTAAAACAATATTGTCCAAAGGCTGTTTTATCCATAGAATCATCCAAAAACGCTGAAAAATCTATTGAATTATTAAAAAAACTTGCAAACTAATATAGTTTTATACAGTGGATTAGTTCAAAAGTGGCGAAAAATTGCCACTTTTTTAATTTCAGCTTTCGAACTTTTTGTAGGTATTGAAACAGTCCGCCTTCGCGGAATGCTACGGCGAGACACTGAATTTTCTAAACAAAAATACCGCAAACGCGGTATTTTTAGAAAATTCGTGGTTGCGGGGAGTGGATTTCATTTGGCTTCGCCTGCATTGCACAGGCGCAAATCAACCGTTGGTTGACCGGCATACTGCCGTCTGCCTTTTGCTTGTAGTGAACCACCTTTTTCAGTGGTTCAAACCCAACACAACACACATATTTAACAAAAAAACACCCACAAGGGGGTGTATTTTGTTAAATCTTGGTTGCGGGGGTTGGATTTGAACCAACGACCTTCAGGTTATGAGCCTGACGAGCTACCGGGCTGCTCTACCCCGCGATAAGGTGATTGGTATTATATACCTTTTTTTGTAATAGTCAATTAAATTATGTTTTTTTGGGGGGCTGGGGATGAAAACCCAGGTCTGTGTTGAAATATCTTTTTTTTATTGCTAGAATCAGACCAATGTTTTTATGTAAAGGTTAATAAAATTATGTTTCAAAATAAAACTTTTAGAAAATTGTGGAAGGGGTTTTGGCAGCCTATTTTAAGTTTGTCTGTGTTCCAATGGGTTATAGCCCTGTTGTTCGCAATTCCTATTTGGTTTGCTTATTTTACTTCTATTAAAAGAATTACAAATATTGAAACTTTTTATAAATACCGCAAAAAACCAGCTATTTTCGTATTTTGGCACGGGCGCAGTATGATGTTAAGTCCAATTATTTGTTTGGGTGGAATGCAGGCGTATGCCGTGGCCAGCCGTCATAAAGACGGTCGCATGATGGCGAAGTTACAGCGATTGTTTGGTCTGCGTGCTATTTACGGGTCTTCTCATCGTGGTGGGGTTTCTGTTCTGCGTGAAGGTCTGCGTGTTTTGTCCAAAGGTGATTGGGGTATTTGTATGTCGCCAGATGGACCGGGTGGGCCATCGCTGCGCGTTCAAGACGGGGCGTTGTATTTTGCAAAAATGTCAGGTGCGCCAATTATTCCGGTTAGTTATTCTTGTTCGCGTGCGTGGTTGCAGAACAGGTGGGATAGGTATTTGGTCGCTTTGCCTTTTTCAAAAATTGTTTGCAATATTGGTGAGCCTGTGTTTGTACCCAGAAAGGCAACAGAAGAAGAATTTGAAAAAATCAGAACCGATTTGGAAAACTTTATGGTTAAACAAATGCGGGAACTGGATGCTGAATTCGGTTTGAGGCCCGTAGAGCAGGATTTAAACGCGTCTGAATTTAAAAGACAAAAACGCGAAGCAAAAAAAATTAAAAAGGCAAAAAAATGAAGACACCTTGGTGGTTTTTAAGTAAAAATCCGGTGGCGTTGTTGTTGGTGCCGGTGTCTTGGATTTATTATTTTGTTGGAAGGTTTGTTTATTGGGTGCGAAAAATAAATCCTGTTATATCAAAACGCAAAATAATTTGTGTTGGAAATATTTTAGCAGGTGGGGTTGGAAAAACACCTGTTGTGCGTGCGATTGCAACTTATCTTGATTCTCCTGTGGTTATGCGGGGATACAAAAAGTCTGCCAAGACCGGAAATGTTGGCGATGAAGCGACTATGTTGGCGCGTAATGGGTTGGCTGTGCATGTTGGCGACAGAAAAAGTAATATTTTGTTGTTGAACAGACAGGAAAAAGACAAAACACCAATTGTTATGGATGATGGTTTGCAAAATCCGTCTATTAAAAAAGATGTTTCAATTGTGGTGTTTGATGATGGTATTGGTTTCGGTAATGGTTTCTTGTTGCCTGCGGGACCGTTGCGTGTGCCCAAAAGAAAATTAAAAGATGCAGACGCTATTATCGTTATAAAAAATAAAATAAAAAATAAAAATTTGGTTTTGCCAGATGGTGTGCCGGTTTTCTATGCACAAAATCAGACTGTGTCGCCATACGATGAAGATGAAAAGTTGGTCGCGTTTGCAGGAATTGGGTATCCGAAAAAATTCTTTGGTGCGTTGCGTAATGTTGTGGCAAAACAGGCGTTTCCAGACCACTATCAGTATACAAGCCAAGATATAGAAAAGCTGTTTGCGCTGGCGGATAAAAAACGGGCTAAATTAATTACAACTGAAAAAGACTGGGTTCGTTTGCCTGTTCAAATTCGTGATAAAATTAAATATGCGCGATTGGATACTGTTATAGAAAGTAAATTTTTTGACTGGTTAAAGGAGAAATTAAAAAATGCCAACATTTAAAAAACAAATAAAGTTATCTGGGGTTGGAATTCATTCGGGGTTGCCAGTTAATGTCGTTATTAAGCCATCTAAAGAATATGGAATTTTTATGCGCAGAACGGACATCCCAGACTCGGAATTAATTCCTGCGACATTCGATAATGTTGGCGAAACAAAAATGCGGAATACGACCATTGGTAAAACAAGTGCTGCACATGTTCAGACTATTGAACATCTGATGGCGGCATTGTTTATAATGGGGGTGGACAGCGCAATTGTTGAAATTGATAATCCAGAAACTCCGATACTGGACGGCAGCGCGGATGAGTTTATAAAAGCTTTTTCAAAGGTAGAAAAAACAGATGGGAATTTGAAGAAAATTATTGTAAAGCGCGAAGTTATAGTAAAAGCAAATGAAGTTTTAAAGGATTTGTCAAAGTTTGTGCGATTGAAAATATGGTTCTTTAATAAAATATCTGGTCGTAAAAGCGATGGGTTTGTTAAGTTGTCGCCAAATAATGGCAAAGGATTGGAAATAGATGCGACTTTGGTGTATCCAGAAAAAATTATAGGAAAACAGTCTTGTTCGTATCTGTTTGATGGAACAAAAAAATCAATTCAAGATTTTATTAAGAATTTTGCGCGTGCCAGAACTTTTGGTAAATATTCTGAATGGGAATATTTGAAAAAGCGGGGTATGGGGCGTGGTGCAAATGAAAACAATGTTATTGCGCTGAATGATGCAGGCGATGGGACTTTAAACAAATTGATTTGGCCTGATGAATTTGTCAGACATAAAATAATAGACGCAATTGGTGATATGTTTACCAGTGGCGGAATCGTCTGTGGAAAGTTGGAATCTTATAAAGGCAGTCATGCGTTAAACAATTTGGTCTTGAAAAAATTGTTTAGTGATAAAGAAAATTATGATATAATTAACAATAATTAAGAAAAGAAGGAAAAAATGAAAAAAATATTGTCTTTGGTTGCTGTTTTGTTAACAGTTGCGGGCTGTGGTGGTTTTATTAAAAATCAAAATGGCAGTGAAAATTTAACACAATTAACAGAAGAACCAACAGGTTGTATATTTTTGTATAAGTTAGAATCAGAAGTTTCTGTGTACGATGTTGATGATGCGCGCAGATATCTGGAAAATCGTATTGTTGATCAGGCGCGTCCTGGAAACGCATATTGGATTACCAGTCAGCGAACAAAACCAAACGAATGGGTTGTTTTTGGACCAGAACGCGCGTTTGTTTTGACTGCAAATGTTTATGATTGTCCGTATGTTGGTTCGGCGGGTACGGTTGCGCCAATGGCTGTTGAAGTGGTGACAACTTGTACATATGGAAACTGTTATTAATAAAAAACTGCCATTTGGCAGTTTTATTTTTGTTATATAGGCTATAAACCCTTGCCTTGATTTTGTAAATTATGTTATAATTTAAAACATAGTATACCGAGAGAGAATTTATTGGCAAATCAAACACTAAATGTTAACCGCAGAAAATATGCCGTCGGGTTGTTTTGGCAGCCGATGGGTGTTGGTGTTTCTGGACGTAATTATGCGCGTGCGTTGTCGCATAATGTTGATAAAAAACTGAATCTTTATACCGAATATCGCTCGATGATTGGGTTGGGTGGTCGCAAATTGGGACACAAAATTGCAATGCGTGTTGCGGCTGCGGAAGTGATGGAAAATTTTTCAGAATATATGTCATTTTTGGCTGTATTCGAAGTAGACACTAAATATTATCTGGTTGCGGCACGAAATGGCGTTGTTTTAGAAGATAAATTGTTTGACAGTGAGGCTGCTGCGCGTCGCGCATATGTAAAGTTGTCAGAAATTCCTGATTGGGGGGCGTTTTTTGCGCCGGGGGCTTGGGGAATGCCGCGTGCGGTTGAACGTAATTTGTCTGATGTTCTGGGTGGTCGTGAAGGCGCACAGTTGCATTCGATCAGTCATTTGGGCAGCGGTTTGTTTTCTGGGTTGTTGATAGTTTTGTTTTTATTTGGTTTGGGAATGATTTTTCATGATTCTTTGAATCAGACTTTGGAGTCCAGACCAAATGTTTCAGAATTAGATCCGGCGTTGGTTGCTGAATACAAACGGCAAATCGAAGAAAAAAATAAAGAGTTAGACAAGCAGTTTGAAATAGAAAAACAATTGCCGTCACCAATTGTTATGCCGTACGAAAATTTGCCAAAAGTTCAGGCGCGTGCAGAATTATGTTACAAGGCGTCTGGTTTCTTGATGCAACAAATAACTGGCTGGAATCAGGTTTCTGTTGAATGTAATGAAGTAAATGCTGTGGTGGAAATGCGACGCGATTTTGGCACATTGGATGAGTTTTATCGTGTGGCAACAGATGTTATGCCGGGTGCTTTTGTTCAAGAAATAAACGAAAATACTTTGTTAGTTCAGGCAAAATTGCCCGAATTGGAAAAGTTTGCGTCCCAGGACGAACGCGATGCGCAGACGATTGTTCGTGATGTGACCAGTTTGTTCCAAGGAATAAATGTTGATGCAGATATAAAAATGGTGACAGATTCTCTGACAAATGGGGTTGATGTTGAAACTGTCGATGTAGTAGAGATTGCGGCTGAATCTAAATTGATTCCACAGCAGTTTATGAAAATCTTTGACGGGTTTGAAGGGGTTTATTTAATGAAAAGCACATGGGATGTGGCGACACGTTCTTGGAACTATGAGGTGATAATCTATGCAAAATAAAAATATGTTGGTTGTATTGTTTGCTTTGTTTGGTATGGTGTTTTTTGACGCATCTTATGCAGAAAACGCAGATGTCTTTCTGGAAGAAGAAGTTGTGGAAAATATAGACGAACAAGCAAATATTGAAAATGTTGCTGCTGCTGCGATTGAAAATTATGATGTTGAAGGCTCTTTGTTTCAGCAAATTACAACATTGGAACAGGAAAAAATTTTAATGCAATTGGAAAAAGAACGGGCGCAGTTGGATTTGGAATTAGACAGATTGGCGGCAGAAAAAATTAAATTGCATATGGAAATTGATACATTGTCTGGTCGTGCCGAACAACAACAGCAGGAAATAGAAACACAAAAGGCCAAGTTAGAAGCAGAAGCAGTAAAACTGGAACGCGAAAAAGAAAGACTGCAAGAAGAAATGCAAAATAAAGAAACGAATAAAAATACAGGCGCATCGGTTAGTGTTTCTGAAAAAACACAGTTGTTAAATGATATTGCAAAAAGTTATCGTTTGGTAAATGTTGTTGGGGCAGGATCCCAATTGCAAGCAACGGTTGAAGATTTGTCTTCGGGTCAGACCAAACGTGTAAGTGTTGGAAAAGTTTTAGACGGCTGGAAGGTTAAATCTATATCGTTGGACGAAGGTGTTGTTTTTGTTAACGATGAAGGCGAAACACAAAATTTAAATGTCAGCAACGGAAAATAAAAAAATGACCAAAATAAATGAGATTTTGGAAAATGTAAAATTTGAAGCCGAGCCTTCGGTGCCAGCAGGATTGGAAAACAAAGAAAGTAAAGATTTAATTGATTATTTGTTTTCTAATAATAATAAATTGCTGACAACCAATGGGGCGATGTTTGAATTGCCACATGATACCCAGGCGTTGGTAGCGTATTTTTCTGGTGGTGAAATTATTATATCGCGTACACATCGTTATGATGGGCGTGTTTTGGCGTTTCTAGATTTGCTTAGTGCACGTGGTAAAAAAATCAAAGAACCTTTTTATTCGGATTTGGGGTTGATATCTAATCTGTACAAGTCTTATGACGGAAAATTGGGCGGTGGTGCGCGCTCAAAAATGGATTTTGATAATCAGATGCAGAAAGACTTTGTTGATATTATTGCCAAGGCCGCATCGCAAAAAGTATCTGATGTGCATATCGAAGTTGCAGATCAAACAACAATCTTTTTCCGTATAGACGGCAGTATGCAGCCAGTTATGGAATATAATTCTCAGTGGGGGGAATCGTTTGTTCGTGCGGCGTTTGCTTCTTCTGATATGTCAAATGCAAATTATGCGCAAAATGAATATCAGTCTGCATTAAAAGACGGTCGTACGCCGTTGCGTGGAACCAAAGATTTATATTTGCCATCTGGGGTTTTGGGTGTTCGTATGCAATTTAATCCAATCGCATTTGGCAGCAGATATGTCGTTATGCGATTGTTGTATGATAATCCGTCCGAAGGTATAAAAACAGAACAAGAATTTGGACCATATGAACAGCGTTTGTTGGCGCGTATGCGTTCTTTCCCGACGGGGTTGGTTATTGTTGCGGGTCCAACCAGTTCTGGTAAATCTACGACTTTGGTTCGAAATATGTCGATGATGTTGCGCGAAAGAAACTATGAAATCAATATGATAACCGTAGAAAACCCGGTCGAACAAAAAATTTTTGGCGCACATCAAATGCCTGTTGTTAATACAACTAACGAAGAACAACGCGAAGAAAAGTATGTAGAAGCGTTGGCGGCGGCTTTGCGCAGCGATCCTGATACACTGATGGTTGGCGAAATTCGTACATTGGCGGCGGCACAATTGACTGTGCGTGGGGCGTTGTCTGGTCATAATGTGTGGACGACTTTGCATGCAAACTCTGCGATGGCGGCTTTGACGCGTCTGTTAGATTTAGGAATCGAATCCTTTAAATTAAAAGAAGAAACTTTGATGCGCGGTTTGGTTTCTATGCGATTGTTTAAAAAAGTTTGTCCATATTGTCGTGAACCGTTGGCAAATCATCCAGAACGTGGTGCGTATCATCGTGTATTAGGCGCATACGGCGAGGTTGGTTTAAATCAGATTTATCAACGTGGGGCAGGGTGCGAACATTGTAAAGGAACAGGAAATATTGGTCGTGTAAAAGCTGGTGAAGTTATTATAACTAACAGTGAATTTTTAAGATTGGCTTTATCAGGAAATACCGACGGCGCTGTGCGATATTGGCTGGAAGAAATGGGCGGTCGCACATTAAAAGAAGCAGCTGCGTCATTAATGTTGCAGGGTGTAATAAGTGTTGATGAATTAGAACGCTGGGTTGGTCAATTGGATCAGCCGGGGGTATATTGATATGAACAGATTGGAATTGTTATATGCAAAAATGGTTTTTCGGATAAATACCGAAAAGCGTATGGCAATTTGTCGAAAATTGGCTTCTTTGTTGCGAAACGATTTTACCCTGATTGATGCGCTGGAACGTTTGGAAATGATTGAGTCTAAAAACGGGACTAAGCCAAATGAACCCTTTGCAATCGTTATGCGCCAGTGGCAAAAAAATTTGGAACGCGGGATGACTTTTTCCGAAGCAACCCGCGGTTGGGTTCCAGCAAATGAAACATTGTTGGTGACATCAGGAAATTTGTCTAATTTGGTGGTTGCGTTGGAAAATGTCGGACGCGTTGTTGAAGGAACACAAAGAATCAGGCGCGCAATGACAACAGCAATTGCATATCCGTTGTTTTTGTTGGCCTTGACATTTGGTATTATTATTATGGTTGGTGTTTATCTGGTCCCGCCTTTGGCTGAGGTTGCAGGAAATGATATTGTGTGGCGTGGTATGGCGCGGTCTTTGATAGTGTTGTCTGATTTTTCAATAAAATATTGGTATGTATTTTTAATTGTGTTTGCGTCTGTGATTTCAGTAGTGTGGTTAAGTTTGGCAAATTGGTCTGGACGCATCAGAAGACTTTTTGATAAACTGCCGCCGTGGAATATATATAAAATTCATGTTTCTGTTGGTTGGTTGATGTCTTTGGGGGCGATGGTCAGTGCAGGTGTGACAATTCCTGATGCAATGCGTATGTTGGCGGACAGCGCAAACAGATATTTACGCAGAATCTTAGACAGCGCATTACGTTATATTGCAAACGGTGACAATTTGGGCGTGTCTTTGTCCAAGACAGGTTATGACTTTCCTGATTCAGAAATTGTTGGCGATTTAATGATTTATTCAGATATGAACGGTTTTGATGAAAACTTAACCCAGGTTGCAAATGATTATTTAAATGAATCTGTCAGAAAAATGGAAAAATTATCCAGCACACTAAACAGTCTGGGAATATTACTGGTGTCAGCGATAATTGCGTGGGTTGTGTTGGGTACTTTTCAAATGCAAGACCAGATTACAGCTGTGTTAAGCTAGTTGTAAGTGGCGTTGGCCACTTACAACTAATAACTTTTATACCATAAACGGCAGGTTTTCTAGTGTTCCTTCGGCTACGCGGACATTAACATCAATCATCATAAAGATTGAGTCTGGTGTACATAATTCGTGGTCTTTGAATATATCGCTGGATAACAAGTGGCTGGTGTTAACAGATAATTTTGTTATTAGATGGTCGTCGTCCAGTAATGTATAAATTGGACCAATATCACGCGGTGTATTCGAACCAACTTCGTGTTCGTTTTGTGGGCAACGCAAGCCGTCCATAATAGTTTTTACGCGGTTGTCAATATCGCTGCGTGGAACACCAACGATTTCTGGGTGTAATAACTGTATATCCAGTTCCGCGATTAATTTCAGATTTGGTGTAATAATAGGGTTCCAATCGATGCCGCCAATATGACGCGTGGTAATCGGACTTTTTGTTGGGTTGGGCACCATATATTGCGTCAAGTTGTTCCATGGGCTGTGTTCAATCAATTTTTTTAACTGTGGATGAAATTGCATGCGTATATCAGAGATATGTTGTGCGCGCTTTTTTGGATTGATTAAAATATCGCCAAAGTATAACAGTTTGAATTTCATTTTTTATCTTCCTTTGCTTAAAATTTCTTAAAATACTTCATGTGCTTCGGGGTGCAGGTAATAAGTTGTATCTTTTTTTATAACCATTTTTCGTGGATATCTTCCGTTTAACATGAATTGAGTGTTTTTATTAAATTGTTTAATCATTTCGTTGCGAATTGTTTGGGTGTCGTATTTTTTCCCAAATGCATGAGCCGCTAAATATCTTGGACTTTTAAAGTCAGATTTTGTAAAAACAGTCTTTTCGTCTGCCATGCTTTTTTTCTCCTTTTTTCTTGATAATTATAGCAGAAATTGCTATGTTTTACACAGAAAAAAGAAAGGAAATGTAAATGTCTGTACATAATGATTATACTGGTGATTCAATTAAGGTTTTAAAAGGACTGGAGGCTGTTAAAAAACGTCCTGGGATGTATATTGGTGACGTCGGCGAAGGCGGGGCCGGTTTGCACCATATGATTTATGAAGTTGTTAATAATTCTATTGACGAAGCAATGGCTGGATATGCTGATACTGTATATGTTTCGTTAAATGCAGATGGCAGCGCGACAATCCGTGATAATGGTCGTGGTATGCCGTTTGATATTAATCACGAAACAGGTCGCAGTGCGCTGGAACTGATTATGTGCGAATTGCACGCTGGTGGTAAATTTGATAACGAAAGCAACGGTGCGTACAAGGTTTCTGGTGGTTTGCATGGCGTGGGTGTTTCTGTGGTAAACGCTTTGTCTAAATGGTTAGAAGTTCGTGTGTGGCGCGGCGATAAAGAGGCTTTTATGTCATTTGCGGATGGTGTGCCAACATGTGATTTGAAAATTACTGAAAATAAATCTGGTATTGAACATGGAACAGAAGTGACTTTCTTGCCTTCTGCGGAAACATTTACCGGCACAGAATTCAGTTTTGATACTATGGAAACTTGGTTGCGCGAACAGTCTTTTTTGAACGCAAATGTTAAAATTATATTAGAAGATTTGCGCGGGTCTGAAAAGAAAGAGCGCGAATTTCACAGTGTTGATGGGTTAAAGGGGTTTGCAACATATCTGGATAAATCAAAGGAATTGTTGAACAAAGAACCAATTCAAATGATTAAACAGCAAGATGATACTTATATCGAAATTGTGTTGCAATGGACAACTGCGTATACGGAAACATCTTTGTGTTTTACAAACAATATTCCAAACCGTGATGGTGGTACACATTTGGCGGGTTTCCGTGCTGGGTTAACGCGCGCTATTAATAAATATATTGCTGAAAAAGGAACCAAGAAAGATATTAATTTATCTGGTGAAGATTTCCGTGAAGGACTGACCAGTATTGTCAGCGTTAAAATCCCAGATCCAAAATTTGGTTCTCAGACCAAAGATAAATTGGTTTCCAGTGAAGTTCGTCCGATTGTTGAAGGTACTGTTTCAGAAATGTTGTACGAATTCTTGGACGAAAACCCACAGATTGCAAAAACGATTGTTGATAAAATTATCGAGGCTGCAACTGCACGCGAAGCAGCACGCAAAGCACGCGAATTGTCGCGCAAAAAGACAGGACCAGAATTGGGTGGTCTGCCGGGAAAACTGGCGGGATGTTCAGAACGCGACCCTGCAAAATGCGAATTGTTTATCGTAGAGGGGGATTCGGCGGGTGGTACTGCAAAACAGGGGCGCGACCGTAAAACTCAGGCTATTTTGCCTTTGCGTGGTAAGATTTTAAATGTTGAACGCGTGCGTTTCGATAAGATGCTGGGGTCTGATACAATTGGCGCGCTGATTACAACAATGGGTGCAGGTATCGGAAAAGATGATTTTGATATCGAAAAAATGAGATATCACAAAGTTATCATCATGACCGACGCGGACGTTGACGGTCAACATATTCAGACTTTGTTGATGACATTCTTTTATCGTCATATGCCGCAGGCTATCGAGCGCGGTTATATCTATGTTGCAAAGCCACCGCTTTATGGTGTGACACGCGGAAAACAACAGATTTATCTGCAAAATGAACGCGAAATGGATAATTACTTGATGGAACAGTTAGCAACAGATGGTATGATTGAAACTGCCAATGGTGTTCAGGTTTCAGGTGCTGATTTAAAGCGTTTGTTGGGACTGGTTTTAGATATGCGTAATTGTTTACAACCATTAAATCATATCGTTCCTTTGCGTTTTGTCGAAGCATTGGCATTAAACGGCGTGTTTGAAAACGAAAGTGCAGAAAATTTTGCATCTGCACAGGCTATGTTGGATGCACAAGAATTGGAATTTGAACGCGGATGGAAGATTTCTGGTACAGATGCTGGTATTGAAATCACGCGTACTTTGCGCAGTGTTCGCGAAACATACTTGTTGCCACGCGAAAAAATTAATGGCCCAGAAATTCGTGGTTGGCACAGACTGGACGGTCGTGCAGAATTGATGGAAACTTTCAGCCAACCAACAGTTTTGCGTGTGAAATCTAAATCGCAAAAGATTTGGGGTGCGTTGACATTGTTGAATACTGCATTTGAATATGCAAAGACAGGTTTAAAGATTCAACGATACAAGGGTCTTGGTGAAATGAACGCCGAACAGTTGTGGGAAACAACAATGGATCCAAATCATCGTTCTTTGTTCCAAGTTAAGATTGATGATGCGGCCAAGGCTGATGAAGTAGTTTCGATGTTAATGGGTGATGTGGTTGAACCGCGTCGTGACTTTATTGTTGAAAACGCGTTGGAAGCAAATTTGGATGTTTAAAAATAATGCAGGTTTTACCTGCATTATTTATGGGGTGTATAATGTTTTCTGGGGCGTGGTTTTTTGATTTGGAAAAAAATTTGCGTGCGCGTGGGTTGGATTCCGATAATCAGTCTTTTGATGAAATATTGCAAAATTTACAGTCGTATAAAATTTGTTTGCCAGATGAATTTGCATCACATTGTATATATGTAATCTTGGCAGGCGGTTTTTCACAAATTACTGCAAAAAAAATTCATAAAAAAATTATGGGGTTTTTACTTGAATATGGCGCGGATTTTGATGTCTTGATTCAGATTTTTAATAACAAAAATAAAATCAATGCGGTGTGTAAAATATGGGAAAATCGTCATAATTTTTGTCATGATTATTATGCCCTGAATGCATTGGATGAAAAATTAAAATATCTGCAAAAATTGCCGCATATCGGGAAAATTACAGCAAATCATTTGGCGCGAAATTTGGGCGAAAATATTGTGAAATATGATGTCTGGATTCAGCGTTTGGGTGTCAAATATATTGGTGAAAATTTAGAAATAGATAACAGTAAATTAAATCCGGAAATTAAACAGGCGTGCGATAAAATGTTCGCGCATTTAGCGCAAGAAACAGGTTTGCCAATCGGATATATTGATGTTGTTTTGTGGCGTAGTTTACAGCAGGGGTTGATAAAATTATGAATGTGAAAATAGAACAGTCTTGGAAAAATGCGTTAAGCGCAGAGTTTAATAAAGATTATTTTATTAAACTGACTGATTTTGTGCGCGGTGAATATCTGTCTGGCAAAGCCATATATCCAGATGCAAAAAATATTTTCAATGCTTTTAATTTATGTCCGCTGAATAATGTGAAAGTTGTGATTATTGGTCAAGACCCTTATCATGAACCGGGTCAGGCACACGGACTTTGTTTTTCTGTTTTGCCGCCAACACCAACACCACCATCATTACAAAATATTTATAAAGAAATTGAATCTGATACGGGGAAAAAATCTGTCACAAATGGCGATTTGACATATTGGGCACAGCAGGGTGTTTTGTTGTTAAATTCAACATTAACTGTTCAGGCGCATTTGGCAGCATCCCATGCTGGGCGTGGCTGGGAATCTTTTACAGATGCTGTAATTCGTGCGTTAAGCACGCGTGAAAATATTGTTTATATGCTGTGGGGTGGATATGCCCAGAAAAAGGCGGCTTTTGTGGACGCATCAAAAAATTTAGTTTTGAAAAGCGCACATCCATCGCCACTGTCTGCATACAGGGGATTTTTTGGAAATCATCATTTTAGTCAGGCAAATCAATATTTGGTTGAACTCGGTAAAACGCCAATTGATTGGTAGTATTTTGTGCTTGATTTTTAACCTTTTGCCCGTATAATTACGGCATATCTTTTTTGCCCTAATAGTCTAGTGGTAAAACACGTCCTTGGTAAGGACGAGTCGCAAGTCCGATTCTTGCTTAGGGCACCATCCGCTTTCGCTTACGCTACAGCGAGATTGGTTTTGCAGAAAGCAAACGAAGGTGTAGAGTTAGAGAAACGGATGTCACGCTGTAATGAACGTAGTGAATGAAAGCGGACTTCAGATGTTTTATGTGTATATTCTACAAAGTATAAATTTTCCAGAACATTTTTATGTTGGTTGCACTAATGATTTAAAAAGACGCTTAAAAGAACATAATAACGGTAATTCTGTTCATACAAATAAATTTAAACCTTGGGATTTGCGTGGATATATTGCTTTTGACAGTGAGGAAAAAGCACAAATTTTTGAAAAGTTTCTTAAGACTGGTAATGGCAGAATTTTTCAGAAAAAATATTTTTGATGATTGTTCCTGTTCTGATAATTTCTTCACAAAATTCTTGCCATTCGGATAAAAGGGCTATATAATCTTCAACAGTTGCTTTGGAGTTCGTTGAGTTTTGGCTCTGGGGCACCCATTGATTTCCCATCTGATTTGCGTTTGTTTGATTTGACTCAGGTCTACATTCTTATCAAATTATTTTATTTCTAACATTAATCCGCAATGATCGGTTGGTTTTTCTGCCAATCGGGGCTCCATATCAATTTCGCAGTTCTTTATCATTTTTGCCGCAGTATGATTACACAAGAAATAATCTAAACGCAGTCCTTGTTTATTGCCAACGGTGTCGCGCCCACGATATCCGTACCATGTGTATCCTGTTTCATCGGGGTGTAATGTGCGCCATGCGTCAACCCAACCTGCGTCCAACCATTCGTTCATTATTGCGCGTGCCGCTGGTGCAGAAATTGCAATGCCTTCATAATTTTTTGGGTTCCAGATATCACGGTCTTGGATTGCAACATTAAAATCGCCTGCGATAATAACGGCTTCTTCGCTGTCTAAATATTGTGAAATATATTTTGTAAACGCGTTCATCCAATCCAATTTATATGGAAATTTTGGTGATTGCACAGTGTCACCATTTGGCATATATACATTTATTAATCGAACACGACCATCAACAACACATTCGATAAAACGGGCGTTTACATCAGGATATGTTGGTAAACCCAAGATGGTATCTTCGATAGAATATTTTGAAAAAACAGCAACCCCGTTCCAGCTTTTTTGACCAAAAACTTTGATATTATAACCATATTCGTCAAATACATTATATGGAAAGTTCGCTGTTTCGACTTTTAATTCTTGGACCAAAATTGTGTCATATTCGCCGCTGCGCAAAATGTCAATAAAACTTTCGATATGTGCGCGTATAGAGTTGATATTAAGTGTTAAAATTTTCATATTTGCAATCCTGTTTTCTGTTTTGTATAATAGCCACTGTCCAATATAAAAACAACAAGGAATTTTTTGAAATGAATATGTATCAGTTATTAGAACGAGCCGCGCAAACATGGCCAGACAATCTTTATCTGGTGCGCGAAGGCGTTTCGTACAAAGATTTTATTGAAGTTGTAAAAGCGCGCGCAGCGTCGCTGGATGCAGCTGGGGTAAAAAAGGGTGATGTTGTTGGTATTTTATCACACAATATCCCAGAATTTCCAATCACTATGTTTGCAATTTGGTATCTTGGTGGTACTGTATTGCTGTTGGATACAAATTTAACACCGTTTGAATATGACAATATGACATCTATTACAAACTGTCATTTGGTTTGTGCAGAAAAATCATTTGTTTATAAAACAAGCAAGTTTAAATTCTATGATATAACCAAAAAAGACGGCAAGGTTAACCCAAAATTAAAACCGGCTGCGGTTGAATCTTTGGATATTGCAACAATGTCGTTTACATCTGGTTCGACTGGCGTGCCAAAGGTTGTGCCATTAACACACTTTAATATCATTGAATGTGCAAATTCGCTGGAATCGATGGCAGAATGGATTAAACCCGCTGATATATTGTATGGTTTCTTGCCAATGTATCATGTGTTTGGTTTTGCTGTTGAAATTTTGGCGACATTGCATTTTGGCGCTGGTGTATTATTACAACCAACAATTAACCCAAAAGAAATTATGGCAGACTTTAAAAAATTCCGTCCCCAGGTTATTCCTGCGGTGCCAAGATTGTGGGAAGTTTTCCGTAATAAAATTATCGACAATGTAAAAGCACAAAAGAAATGGTGGTTGGTATCATTTATTTTGAAATACGGTAAATTGTTGCAAAAACTTGGTCTGGGATTCTTGGTTCGCAAAGTGCAAAAACCAATCTTGGATGTATTTGGTGGTCGTGCGCGTCTGTTGATTGCAGGTGGTGCCGCAACCAAGCCAGAGGTTGAAACATTCTATGAAAGATTGGGTTTGACCTTTATCCAAGGATACGGTTTAACAGAAACAGTTGGACCAATCTGTATTTCAAGGCCAACTAAAAAGCGTTTTCCTTTTGCGTTTGGTGGACCAACACAGAATAACGAATGTGAAATTCGTGATAAAAACGAAGAAGGCGTTGGTGTTCTGTGGTTGCGTGGTCATCAGGTGTTTGGTGGATACCTGAATAACGAAGAAGCAAATGCAGAAATCTTTGACGAACGCGGTTTCTTTAACACTGGTGATATGGTGTCTATGGATAAAAACGGCGAATTGCATTTTGCGGGTCGTAAAAAACAAGTTATCGTTTTAGACAGCGGCAAAAATGTTTATCCAGATGAATTAGAAGGAATGTATATCACAATCCCAGGTGTAAAAAATGTTGCGGTTTTTGAGCATGTTGTCAAAGGAAAAACTGTCACATATGCTGTATTCAGTGTAGAAGAGGGTATGACATTGGAAAAATTAGGTGAAGCCATTGCTGCTGCAAACAAAAAAGTTGCTAGCTATAAATGGGTGACACACTATGCCATGACGACCGAAGACTTGCCTTTGACCAGCACACAAAAGGTAAAGCATCATATGGTTCGCAAGAATTTGGAAGAGGGTAAGTATCCAGATCGTCACGAATAAAAATAAATTATAATAACTTATCTAAAAGTAAATCGGGAATCTCATGTAGCGTTTGTACACTACGATTCCCGATTTCCTTTTGTCTAAATTATTCTAATTTATTTTACACTAATCACGAACAATGTTTTTTGTTTGCGGCGATTCATGTAGCGTTTGTACACTACATTGCCGGCACTACTTATTTATATTGCAAATTTGTTTTTTATGATTTAAAATCCGCACATCGCAGGTTTGCAAGCGTTGATATGACTGACAACCATGTAGCAAGCAAATTTTGCAAAAAAAGTTATAAATCAGGGTGGCACCGCGCAGCCAGATGTAAAGACTTGCGCCCCTGAAGTTTAACATTTAATGGGTGCCGAAATTCCGAATTTTTCTGTGCCCGAAAACAAAAAAAGGGACCGATATGTTATCTTTGAAATCAAAGTACAGAACACATACTTGCGGTGAATTGAATACTGCAAATGTTGGTGAAAATGTTGTGCTGTCGGGCTGGGTGCATCGCAAGCGCGACCATGGTGCGTTGCTGTTTGTTGACCTGCGCGATAATTATGGTATTACACAAATTGTGTTTGATGGTGGTGATGAAAATCTGGAAAAAGTTCGCCCAGAATCTGTTATTAAAATTACAGGAACTGTTGTTGCGCGTGATGCGGCGGCAGTTAACGATAAAATTCCAACAGGTGGTATCGAAATTCAGGCACAATCTTTTGAAGTTTTAACAAATGCAGATGTTTTGCCGTTCCAGGTTTTTGGCGACGATGATACTGTTGCCGAAGATTTGCGTTTGAAACACAGATATATTGATTTGCGTCGCGAAAGTTTGCATAAAAATATTTTGATGCGTAATCGTATTGTTAAATTTATGCGTGATAAAATGTGGGATTTGGGTTTCTCAGAATTTCAAACACCTATTTTAACCGCATCCAGTCCAGAAGGCGCGCGCGACTTTATTGTGCCAAGCCGTAATCATCATGGTATGTTTTATGCTTTGCCACAGGCGCCACAACAGTTTAAACAGTTGTTGCAGGTTGCAGGATTTGACAGATATTTCCAGATTGCGCCTTGTTTCCGTGATGAAGATTTACGCGCAGACAGATTGCTGGAATTCTATCAGTTGGATTTGGAAATGTCTTTTGTTGACTTGCGCGATATTCAGGAAGTAGGCGATAAATTGATGCCTGATTTGATTCGTGCGTTTGTACCAGATGCAATATTGGGCGAAGATATTCCACATATATCGTTTGATGAAGCGATGTTGAAATATGGTTCTGATAAACCAGATTTGCGTAATCCT